>JBAXRC010000353.1:0-3176 GCA_037131415.1 bacterium
GCCGTAAGGCGGTTCGCCATGGAGGAGCGGTACGCCCTGCTGTGGGTTTCAACCGGCATTATTCTCGTGGCTTTCGCCATCTATCCGGACGCCGTGGGCTGGCTGGCCGCGCTCACCGGAATGCAGTACGTCAGCGCCATCACCATGGTGGTGTTCGCCTTCCTGCTCCTGGTGGCCTTCGACTTCTCCCTGTCGCTCTCCGCCCTGCGGGCCGACCAGAAACAACTTTCCCAGCACGCCGCCAACCTTGAGCTTCGCGTGGCCGAACTCGAGAAGGCGGCCCAGGACAAGGGTTGATATCAATACGCTAAAGGAGCATGACCATGGACGAACTGATGAAACAGCAGGGCCGGTTACTGGAGGATGATTTCTTTAGCAGGAAAGACGCCCTTCTTCTTGAAAAGCTCCGCGAATTGCAGCGCATGGAAAAGACCCAGAAGGCGCTCTCCGAGGTATCGGGAATCACCAACGAGAAAGTCCTGAAGCATCTGGTGGAACTGGATGTACATGCCGACCTCCTCGCCACCCTCGCCCTGGTCCCCCTGGTGGAAGTCGCCTGGGCGGACGGCGAGATCCAGGAACAGGAGCGCCTGGTGATCCTGGCGGAATCGACCCGCATGGGAATGAGCGCCGGCTCGGTGGACTATGTCCTGCTTGAAACATGGCTCAAAACGCCGCCACCCGCTCACATGCTCAACGCCTGGGTCGTCTACATGCGCGGCCTGTGCGAGGTCCTGACCCCCGAGGAGCGCGACTCCATCAAGGACACCTTCCTGTCACGCGCCCGCAAGGTCGCGGAATGTGTCGGTGGCTTCCTGGGGCTTACCTCCAAAATATCCGGCAGCGAAAAAGAGGTCCTGACCAAACTGGAAAGCGCCTTCAAGGCGGGATGAGCACGGGCAGCGTGGCATCATGAAGCGCCTCATCCTCATCCTGCTTTTCCTGCTGGCCTCGTTCATGATTGTCACGGTCGTTCAGTCTTCCATCCCCTTCCGGCTGACCGGTCCGATCCTCACCCTGCGGCTCGTCATGGGAGCCACCTCCTTCATGCTGGGCGTGAGTTGGATCCTGTTCTCCCTCTTCGCCCTGCCACGCGCCCTCGCCAGCGTGTTCCGAAACCGTAAGATCAACCGGAAGGAATTGCGCTGGGGAATGGGTGCCCTGCTGACCAGTCTCGCCCCCTTGATCCTGATCGGAACCCTCCTGCTGGTGGCACCCAGTTGCTGCACCGTCAAAATGCCGGGGAAAAGCTATGCCGGCCCCCTCCCGGCCCTGACACCGGACCAGACGGAACTCCGCGAGCGATTAAGAAATCACGTGGTCAAACTCGCCAGTGACATCGGAACCCGCAGCGCCGCCACCCACTACCGTCAAAACCTGGCCGCCGCTGATTATATTGCCGGCGTCTTTTCCAATGCCGGGTTTTCCGTCACCCGCGAAAGCTTTATCCCGACCGCCCCCGATATGGCGGGCAAGCCGTGCGTGAATATCATTGTTGAAATCAAGGGCACGAGCAAGCCGGACGAGATCGTGGTGATCGGGGCGCATTATGACACCGCCGTGGACACCCCGGGAGCCAACGACAACGCATCAGGCGTTGCCGCCACCTTGGAACTGGCCAGGGCCTTTTCCCTGAAGCCCTGCCCACGCACCCTCCGCTTCATCGCGTTCGCCAATGAGGAGCCGCCCTTCTTCTGGACCATCGACATGGGCTCTGCCGTCCACGCGGTAGGCTGCCGCAAGCGGCAGGAGAACATCACCGCCATGCTCAGCCTTGAAACCATCGGCTGCTACTCCGATGCCCCCGGCAGCCAGAATTATCCCGCCCGCATCCTGGGGAAACTCTATCCGACCACCGGTAACTTCATCGGCTTCATTGGAAACACCTCGTCTGGCCGGCTGGTTTACAAGGCGGTGGAGTCATTCCGGAAAAACGCGAAATTCCCGTCAGAAGGCGCGGCGCTCCCTTCCATGGTCAGCGGCGTGGGCTGGTCCGACCACTGGGGATTCTGGCAGCAGGGCTACTCAGCCATAGAGATCACCGACACGGCTCCCTTCCGCTATCCGTATTACCATACCGACGCAGACACCCCGGACAAAATTAATTTCGACCGGTATGCCACCGTTGTCAGCACGCTGATTCCCGTGATTTCCGATCTGGCACACTGAAAACGCGGGCTCATGCGACTTCCCTTGGGAACGCAAGAACTTCTTAATCTTATTCGTAATCGTTTACCATTCGTAAAGAACGGGCAACTTATGCCTTATTCTTCTGGAGGGCGAAGCTTGCTGAGCCGTAGTCAATTAGGGAGCATGAAAAGCGAACAATCGGCCTGAAAGGCAAGAGGTTCAATAGTCATGCACGCAAGTTGACTGCGGCTCAGCAAGCTTCGCCCTCCAGAAGAGGCGAAACAGGTGAATAAGTATTACCACAACTCTTGCCCAAACACGGCAGGGGCATTACAGTATGCCCCATGCAAAACGGCAGGCTGATCCTAATCGACGGACATGTGCACATCTACCCGGACTATGACTGGGCAAAAACCATCGAGGCATTGCTGGAACTGCCCGCAGGTCAGGGCGAAACCACCCAGCCCCTCCGCCTCGGCCTCCTGGCGGAAAGCCGCGCCTGTTGTTTTTTCAAGACCGTCCTCGCCCATCCTGCCCTTTTCCAGCAGGGCCCGCTCCAACTGACAGCAGGACCGGACGCCGCTTCGCTCTGCATCCTGGAGGGCGGCGCCCTCAAGGGGTTCCTGATCGCCGGGCGCCAGATCGTCACCCGCGAAAAGCTCGAGATCCTGGGACTGGGCGCTGACATTACCGTCAGCGACGACCTGACGTCCGAGGCCACTCTGGACATTATCCTCGCCCAGGGCGCCGTACCGGTCCTGAGCTGGTCACCGGGCAAATGGTTCTTCGGGCGCGGAAAGCGCGTTAAGCACCTCATCGACACCCAGCCACCGGGCCGCTTCCTCATCGGAGACACCGGCCTGCGCCCCACCCTCTGGCCATTGCCCAACCTGATGAAATACGCGACCCGGAAGGGATTCAAGATCATCGGTGGCTCCGACCCCCTACCCCTGCCGGACGAGGAACGCTGGGCAGGCACCTACGGCGTCTCCATATCGGCAGATTTTGATCCCGGAAAACCCGCCGCCAGCCTGCGGAAACTCCTG
>JBAXRC010000354.1:0-3152 GCA_037131415.1 bacterium
ATCCCGAACAGGGCGTGGATCCTGTCGCGATGCATGATGGCCTGTTCCTGGAACTCCTGGGGAGAGAACAGTGAGGCCAGCGAGTTATGGTGGGGGGCGCTGATAAACTCCACAAAACCGGTTTCGGCAAGCGATTTGAAGCTGTCGAGAACCTCCGGTTTGAAACGTTCATAGAGGTCCAGGGCCTTTCCCGACAGGGCAATGGCGACCCGGAAATCGCCGCCGTAGTCCTTCAGCCGTTTCCGGAGGATGTCATTGGCGGGCAGGATGCGTTTCGTGGCGGCCCGTTCAAGAAGCTCAAAGGTGAGGACATCATCCTCGTACGACGCAGACTCGCCAATATCGAAAAAGGAATAGTGCTTAAGGCGGCAGGGCGCGGTGACCAGCAGGGTTAAGCAGATGGATGACATGGGTGGGTTCAGTGAAGGAGTTTGTTGTAGATCAGCTGGATCCGTTCCGCGGCGACTTCCCAGCGGATTGTTTTCAGGTCGACGCGGCCGTTCCGCAGCAATTCGCGGGACAGGGCCGGATACTTCAACACGGCCAGGATTTTATTGGCGATGTCGTCCACATTCCAGAAGTCCACCGTCAGGGCATGGGGCAGAACCTCGTTGACGCCGGCCTGTTTGGAGAGGATCACGGGCACATCGTAGATCATGGCCTCCAGGGGGGAGAGACCGAAGGGTTCGGACACGCTGGGCATGACGTACAAGTCACTCATGGCGTACATGCGTTCTACGTCATGGCCCTGGAGGAAGCCGGTGAAGTGGAAATGCGTGCCGATCCGAAGTTCGCCAACCCGCTCGATCATGCGCGGGAGCATATCGCCCGATCCGGCCATGACGAAATTGACATCGCTTGTTTTCTCGAGTACCCGGGCGGCCGCCTCGATGAAAAAGTCGGGACCCTTCTGGGCGGTGATGCGGCCAAGGAAGAGGACGGTTTTGCGGGGGCGGACGCGTGGCACGTGGTAGACCTTGCCGACCTGGCGGCGGGAGACGGCGTTGTGGACGACCGAGACCTTCTCCGGAGCGATGCCATACTGCCCGAGGATGAGGTTCCGGGTGTAGTGGCTGACTGCGATGACATGATCGGCGGCCTCCATGCCCAGCTTTTCGATCTGGAAAATGCTGCTGTCTGGATTTCCGCCGCTCCGGTCATGTTCCACGGAGTGGACGTGGACCACCAGGGGTTTGCCAGTGGCGCGCTTGGCCCGGATGGCGGCCAGGAACGTCATCCAGTCGTGGGCGTGAATGATTTCAAAATCGCCACCCAGGGCGAGTTCCTCGCCCGCTTCACTGTAGCGGGCGACCTCCACCATGAGATTCCGCCCGTAATGCGATCCGGGGGCGATGATACTGTGGGTGCCGTGGGTGTGTTCAGTCAGGGCCTGGGCGTTATCAAGAGCGGCCTGATAGTCCTGCTCGTTCAGGTAGGGACGCAGGATGGAATCCACGGGATGCAGATTGAGGGTGTGAAAGAATTCCTCAACGGTGGCATGCCTGGGGGGCTCGACATGGGAGGCAGCCATTAACCGGACATGGGTCTTGCGCTCTGCGACATCCGCCCTTGGCACGACAAAGGAAATCTCATGCCCGTGCCGCGCCAGGGTGCGTGTGAGATCATGGCAGGCGGTTCCGAGCCCTCCGCTGATGTGCGGAGGAAACTCCCAGCCGAACATCAGAATTCGCATAAGCCCGGTTCCTTAGGAAATGCAATCTTCGCGCCAGCAACAGGTCAAATAGGGACAGTCCGGCGTGCCCTTTCCGAAACAGGGGGTGTTCCCTTCGGCCTTTTGTATGGAAAGAATCAGCTCGCCTTTCTTCTGCTTTCCGGGATTGATCCCGTGATCCTGGGCGATTTTCTTGATATCAGCGACTTTCATGACTTCCTCCTTTTTCCATTACTGCCCGGAGTCTAACTGGAACAGGTTCGCGCGAAAAGCGTAAAGAGTCGGATCAATTCGGCGCTGCTCCATGCCTGGGCGGGACACCCGTTTGGGCGATGGGGGGCATCGCCGTCGAAAATCTCGGGGACATTGACCAGACCGGGGCCTGCGAGGCTGTAATCGAGGAGGGGGCGCAGGGTATTGGCAAGATCGGCGGCGGCGGCCCGCTTGTCATCCGCGACCCGCAGGAGAGCCTCGCCATAATGGCCGATCAGCCAGGGCCAGACGGTTCCCTGGTGGTAGGCGGAATCACGGGTGGGCTGGTCACCCTCGTAGCGTCCGCGATAGGCGGGGTCGCCGGGGGAAAGTGTGCGGAGGCCGTAGGGGGTAAGCAGGTCACGGCGGACGGTCTCGACTACGCGTTGCTGGAGTTTCTTCTCCAGGGGAGAATGGGGCAGGGAGACCGCGAAGATCTGGTTGGGCCGGATGGAGCAATCCCGGATCCCGTCCACAAAGGTGTCTGCCAGATAGCCGTCCTCATTCAGCCAGAACGCCTTGAGGAAGGATTGCTTCAGGCGGGGAACGAGTTCGGGATCCCAGGGGGCGGCTTCGCCGAATCCCCGGGCCAGATCCTCGCAGAACGCGAGGGCGTTGTACCAGAGCGCATTGAGTTCAACGGCGAAGCCATGCCGGGGTGTTACGGGTTCCCCGTGGCAGGTAGCGTCCATCCAGGTAAGCTGGGTATGGCGGTTTCCGGCATGGAGCAGGCCGTCAGGCATCATGAAGGTGTCATGGCGTGTGCCCTCCATGAACCGGTGGGCAATACGCTTCAGTACCGGCCAGAGTTCGGTGCGGATGGTGTCACGGTCGCCGGTGCACTCGAGCATCTGCTGGACAGCCCAGAAATACCACAGGGAGGCATCCACGGAGTTATAGGCGTGGTCCCGGGGGTTGGCGGCGAAGCAGTTCGGAATCAGGCCCTCCCGTTCATGCGGCGCGACGGCCCTGAGTATTTCGATGCCAAGTTCAGGACGTCCGGAATAGAAGGTGAGGCCGGGCAGGCTGATCAGGGTGTCGCGCCCCCAGTCATCAAACCACGGGTAGCCGGCAATGATCGTGGCCCGTCCTGTGCCCGGCAGCCGGATGGGGAAATGGCGTCCACTCCGGATAAGCGCCGGGAGCGGTGTGGTGAATTCGTTTGTGCCCGCCATGCGGGCCGTTGCGTCAGCGGCCGTGCTCCAGGCCTGCCGGGTTTTCCGTTCCT
>JBAXRC010000355.1:0-3151 GCA_037131415.1 bacterium
GCCACAAAGGAGTACGGCGACAATTCCGACGGTCGCGGGGAAAAGACCACCGCCGGAGACGGCTAGAAAAACAAGTGAAACTATCAGTACAATCAAGGTCATGACGATCGCTTTATCAAGGGTCTCAAACCAGACTATACCTCTTCCGCTTCCAGCCCTTCCGGCGGGCGGTGGAAGAGGAAAAGCATGCCGCCGGGGAGTCCCCAGAGAACGAGGAAAAGATAGGGGATGAAGGCCAGAAGGAAGGCCTTTTCGTCCGGTACTCCAAGTACAGACCAGAGCTTGATGGAGGCGCCCTCCCGGATGCCGATCCCGCCGGGAGTAACGGGGATGGCGCTGATGAGGGCGACCAGTGGCGAGTACGAGAGGTAGGCCAGGAAGGGAAGGTCGAGGGACAAGGCCGCGCCAACCAGCCAGGAGACCGTCACAAACAGGGCCTGAATGGCCAGGGAGTAAAGCGTCAAGGCCAGCAACAGCCGGGGATTCTTCCGGCAGACATAGAAGGCGTTGTAGGCCCGCTCCACGATGTCCACCACTTTGCCGATGACGGCGATATGGTTCCACCGCTTCAGCCAGGGGAAAATCTCGAAGATATGGACGCTGAAGGCCACCACGCTTCCCCCCAGTACAATACCGCAGGCGATGAGAGCAGGCCAGGCGAAGGCGCGGGTGACCGGATCCGTCATGAAGAATTTCCAGCGGACCAGGATGACGGTTCCCACGATCAGGGTCATGGCCAGCAGTCCGATGACGCGATCAATGAAAATGGTGGTTACAGCCTCGGTCTTCTTGTGGTTGGTTTCCCGGGAGGTGTAGTAGGCCTTGATGAAGTCACCTCCGGTGGGGCCGATCATAAAGGAGTTGAAGAAGAGGCCGATGAAGAAAATGGTGTTGACCCGGTACAGGCCAAGCCGCATGCCCTGGGCATCGAGGATGGTCTTCCAGCGGATCATGCAACCTAGAAGAGGGACGAGGCACAGGGTGAACCCGGCCAGCAGCAAGGGCCATTCCTGTGCGGTGGTCTTGAGGGTGCCGCCCAGTTTTTCGAGTCCCATCTTGTTCAGGAGGTAAGCCAGGACGGCGACAGCGATCCCCAGCTTCGCCAGCAGGCTGATGAGCTGCCTGAGTTTCTTCATGCCTCCTCCAGGATGTCTGCCAATGTCTGGTCGAGCGGAATCCGGGGTGACCAGCCCGTGTCTTCACGGAGCCGGGTGGTGTCCATGACGGGGTTCTGGTCAAGCGGACGGTAGAGGGATTCGTCCCGGACGATATCCGGCTGGATCCCGGCGAGTTGGCAGAGCCGGTCCAGGATGTCGCCCAGTCGGGTTTCCCTGCCGGAGGCGATGTTGTAAGCCCTGCCGAGATGCCCCTTTTCAAGAATGAGGCGGTAAGCATGGGCAATGTCCCGGACATCCGTGAAGTCCCGGCGGTTGTCGAGGTTGCCGACCTTCATCAAGGGGACTGCGCCCTGGCGGATGGCGCCGGCCTGTCGTGCGAAGGAGGGGATGGCGAATTGGGTGGACTGGCCGGGGCCGATATGGTTGTGGGGGCGGGCGACCATGATGTTCAAACCATGCAGCCGGGCATAGAGCAGGGCCAGATTATCCGCCGCCGCCTTGGCCAGGGCGTAAAGGGTATCGGGGCGCAGGGGGTCGTCCTCGCGGATGGGAGCGGGGCGCGCGGTCATCCCGTACACGTGGGCGGTGGAGATGAAGAGGATGCGGGCCTTGGACTGGGCCAGCCGGAAGGCCTCAAAGACATTCATGGCGCCCATCAGGTTGATATCCATGATCATCCGGGGATTTCCCCCTCCGACAAAGGCCCATGCAGCCAAATGGATGCAGGCATCCGGCGCCGTTTCGGCAACGATCCTGGTCACGGCGGCGGCATCCGTGATGTTGCCGGGAATAAAATGGTGCGGGGTCGGACCCGAGGCGGCGGGTGCGACATCCATGCCCAGCGTCTCATGGCCGTTGGCGGAAAGTTCATTCAGGAGGTGTTTGCCCACAAAGCCGGAGGATCCTGTGATCAGCACTCGCATCATGTATCTCCCCATGTCCCGCGAATCAGTTTCAGTCCGGTGGCGATCTGCTCTGCCGTCACCGCATGGCCTGGTTCCATGACGCGGATGATATCATGACGTGCAATATCGCGGAACAACTCAAATTTGACGGTTCCGCCGGGTGGCATGACATGATCGGTTGCCGGTGCCAGGACGTCATGGACATGCATTCCGGCCAGCCAGGGGCTGAGGCGCTTGAGCCAGCGGGCATGGTTGATGAATCCGAGGTTCTCCCGGATCTGGCCGTGGCCCATATCGTGCCAGAACCGGAGCCAGGGCGAATTGAAGTGGGTCAGGAGCCGCTCCATTTCCACTTCGGTCGGAATGGATTCCCAGGTGGGGAGGAGTTCGAGCGCGAGGATTCGGCGGGTGCTTTCCAGCAGCGGAAGCAACTGCTCGATGCCGGCATAGAGGTGAGCGAGTTGGGTGGGGGCCGCCTTTTCCCGGGCCAGCAGGAGTTTCATGCGTGTCGCCTCGTACTCCTCGTCGTATTGACGCCCGGCGGCCACCAGGTCGATCAGGGTGGGGGTCAGGGGCCGCATGGCCACGTTTCCGGCATGGGCGACGACGACGCGGGCGTCGACTTCCGCGGCGAAACGGATCGTGTTCCTGAGGTAGTGCAAGGCGTTGGCCCGGACATGGGGGTCGGGGTCGGCCAGGGTGAAGGGTTCCGGTGAGGCGAAGGGGACAGGCGGGAGCGGGCAAAAGGCATGCAGGCTGTCCGCCTTGACCTGCCCGGTCTTGATCATATGGCACACACCCGGCACCAGGTTTGGGGTGAGGTCGAATCCCAGTTCGACATGATCGAAGCCCATGTCGAGGAGCTCCCCGATCATGGTTTCGCCGGTTTCATGCCGGCGGGCGTTCCATCGTGTTGTGATGCTGAAGATCATCGCGTAAAAAATTAAAAAGCTCCCTGAATGGAAATCCAGGGAGCTTTCAGGGATTCAGTGATTGAATCAGATATTGTACGCCGCGCGAGCGCGGGCACGGGCTGCCTTGCGGCGGCGTTGCTCACTGGGCTTCTCGTAGTAACGATGGGCACGGATCTCTTTCATGATCCCTTCCTTGTCCATGATCTTCTTAAGG
>JBAXRC010000356.1:0-3118 GCA_037131415.1 bacterium
CTTGCAAACACCTCTAAAACACCAGCAAATGCAGGTTCTTGTGCTCATGAAACACTGCCTATGGGATGACAGTGAAAGAGAATAATACTACAGGACGGATGCTGACAAAGTGGCAGCCAGAAGGCAAACCGCAGATGAACGCAGAAGACGCTGATAAGAGTAAGAGAAGAGGCTGGTTGCGCATGGCTACGACCACGCTGCACCGGATCAGGAATTCTTTTCATCCGCGTTCTCTGCGTTCATCTGCGGTTTACCTCTTCCTCGACAATTCCGGGCAACAGAAAGCAAGCGAAGCGGGTGGCGGGGCACCCCGGGAAATGGGATGACAGTGATATGAACCCTGAAAAACTCACCATCATGTCCGTGGTTGGCGCGCGGCCGAACTTCATGAAAATCGCGCCGTTTGTCCGCGAGCTGGGCCGGTATCCGGATTCTTTCCGGCACATCCTGGTCCATACCGGACAGCATTACGACGCCACCATGTCGGAGGCGTTTTTCAAGGCCCTGAACATTCCCGCGCCGGATGTCGACCTCGGGATTGGATCCGGCTCCCATGCCGAGCAGGTGGGCCGGACCATGATCGCCTTTGAGAAGGTCGTGCAGGCGCACCGGCCGGACTGGATTGTCGTGGTGGGCGATGTCAATGCCACCTGCGCCTGCTCCATCACCGCCAAGAAGGAACACATCAAGCTCGCCCATATCGAGGCGGGCCTCCGTTCATTCGACCTGGATATGCCCGAGGAAATCAACCGGATGGTGACCGACCGGTTGTCCGACCTGCTTTTCACGACGGATGAACTGGCCGACGCCAATCTTATCCGGGAAGGCGTGGCTGCTGGCCGGATCAAGCGGGTCGGCAACATCATGATTGATACACTGGAGGCGCAGCGGGCGGTGGCGGCCGGACTCAAGCCCGGCGACATCTGTGAGGCCGCGGCGCTGCCCGGTGCGTTGCACCCCAATCCGCCGCTCCGGGACAACGGGTTTGCCGTCATGACCCTGCACCGTCCCTCGAATGTGGATGACAAGGATCTTCTTGGGGAGATGGTGGCGTTCCTGACCACCGATGTGGCCCCGGTTCTGCCGCTGGTTTGGCCGGTCCACCCCCGGACGCGGAAGCAGCTGGAGCAGTTCGGGTTCTGGGAGACCCTGCGGAACTGTCCCGGCGTCATCCTCACCGCGCCGCTTGGCTATCATGAGATGCTACGGCTGACCATGGGGGCCAGGGTGATGCTGACCGATAGCGGGGGGTTGCAGGAGGAATGCTGTGTATTAGGGACGCCCTGTTTGACGCTTCGCGGAAACACCGAGCGGCCGATGACGCTGCGAGAGCATGGCGGGGCCAGTATTCTGGTTGGCCATGATATCCAGAAAATCCGGGCGGAATTCCGTGAAGCGGCGACGCGTCCCCGTGCCGAGCACCGTCCCCTGTTGTGGGATGGCCATACGGCGGAGCGGATTGTGGCGTGCTTGAGGGAATTACCGCCGGAGGCGGAAATAACAATCCCTTTGCGGGCGTAAGGGGTCAGTTACAGGGGGGGCGTCCCCGTGGCCTTCTGTTCAAAATTCTTAAAGCCTTTGATTACAGCAGGCAAGCCAAAAGTCCTACGGAAGTCACATGCGCCCTGCTCGCAGACTATGGAAGATACTATTTGCATTACAGTCAAAAAGAGCCGATAATAGAAACTATAAAGAGTGTTATGCTTTTGGGGATCAGGCGATGAAATGCTTTTCCAAGGAACTGCAGAGTCTCGGGATGCGGTTGCGCACGATGCGGCTTCGGCGTAATGAGTCCCAGGCTATATTGGCTGCCAGGTTAGGGGTCAGTGTGCCTACCCTTCGCAAGATGGAGGGGGGGAGTTCTTCTGTCCTGATTGGACATTGGGTTGCGGCGTTAGAGATCCTGGATAGGGTGGGGGATCTTGAGACGGTTCTTGCCGAGCCTGAAGACTTGTTTAAGAGGATGGAGCAAATGGAGCGGCCTATGCCGCTACGCGCCTCGCGGAAGAAATCATGAACTACCGGATTACCGTTTGGGAGCAAACGCTTGGTCGCCCCCGGAAGGTGGGGGAGGTGGCGTGTGAGATTGCCGGGGACGGGATGTTACGAAGTGCCTTCCGGTATTCGACCGTGCGAGAGCGTGCCCGGAAAGAAGACTTCACCACTGATCTGCACTGATTTGCGCTAATCCGGACCCTTCGAGGGTGCTGGTTCGACAAGCTCACCACGGGTCAGGGCAGGGAAAGAGAAAATGTTGCGGTATTTGTATGCGGCGAGTACCCCGCATAAAAATACCGCAACACCCTCTGTGAAGAATGAAGAGCAATGGGGAGGCGCGGAGCACAGCTGGAGTTGATTTCTCCCAATGAGTGCGAATCAGCGTAGATCAGTGGTGAAATCTTCTCCCCCTCTTGTTTTTATAAGTCCCAAGGACCTGTAATAATCCTATTGTTAAGTTAATGCTAAAGTAATATAGATGAAGGTGGTGATAGACGCGAATAGAGTTTGCTTAAGGACGCTTTGCGCACAAACCCACCCCTGACCCCTCCCAGGAGGGGAGCAAGACAAGAGTTTGGCCACAATGAGTTCCCCTCCTTGGAGGGGTTAGGGGTGGGTTCTCTTCATGAGGGTAAAGAGCCTTAAGTAAGTGCCATTCGGCTATAGACGCCTGGCGTTGGGCTTTGGACGTTAGGCTGTGGAAGGGATATATGAATCAACCGATCAAGTTTGAAAATGTGCAGGATCGAATTGTGGAACTCAGGGGGGAGAGGGTCCTGCTTGACGTGGATGTTGCTGAACTCTATGGGGTTGAGACAAAGCGCATTAATGAGGCTGTGAAGAATAACGCTGATAAATTTCCTGCCGGCTACATCATGGATGTTGAGGCGGAGGAATTTAAGGAGTTGCGGTCGAAATTTTCGACCGCAAAATTCGCGAAGACGCGCGTCCTGCCAAAAGCCTTCACCGAAAAAGGCATGTACATGATGGCCACGATATTGAAGAGCAAGCGGGCTACAGCCGCGACACTTGCGATTATTGAGGCCTATCTGGGACAGGAGAAGAACCCACCCCCGGCCCCTCCAGGGAGGGGAGCTGGGACAGGAGAAGAACCCACCCC
>JBAXRC010000357.1:0-3118 GCA_037131415.1 bacterium
GGATAATGGTCGTGCCATCCTGCAGTTTCTCAACCACCGGATAAAAGCCCTCGACGTTAGCCGCCACCCAGAAACCGTCTATCGGGCGGGCATCCAGGATCGATCCGCCAGGCCCCGTGCGCACGACCACCCCGTGCGGCCATTCGATGTCTGAGGCGGTGATGTCCACCGTTGAGCCGGCCCCTGCTGCATTACGGGCGACACTCATGGAGTAATCCCCCTCAACAACCCCCACATCGGATGGGAGTGCGGGACAACTCCAGGACCTTTTCCGGCTCAACCAGACAGCCGGCTTCTCGGCTGGCAGTGATCCGGACATGACTGTAACCCTTACGCTCCTGGCAATCGTTCCAAGGGCGTTTGAATACACACCATTCACCACAAACACACCACCCGCGGCAAATACATGCTTTACCGGCCATGAACTCGTCGACAGGTAGTTGGTTACACCCGTGATCGAGAGCATCACCACACCCTCCGTGTTTGCCTCGTTTTGTGCGGTCAACCGCAAGGCGTCACCCGCCCGAATCACGATATCCGGCTCCGACAGGACATTGAAGGGCACCCATGAGACATGGTTCGTTCGGGAAATGTTCCCCTCATCGAATGTGGCAACAACTTCCGTGTTCGTGTGCTCAAGCAAGGGAATATTGGCATACCAGCCCTCAGCCGCAGCCCGCCGCGGCTGAACCCCTGAATTCAGGGTCAGGCTGTCAAGAAACCTAGCTCTTCCTTCCGCGCAATAGGGCGACACAAGTGAATTTGTTTTCGCGACCAGGGTAGCAATGCGGCTGTATCGCTGGTCCAGCCAGTCCGGCCGCCCGTTACCGTCGGCATCCGGCCCACCCATGCTTTCAAGCCTGACAGCCGAAATCCACAACTCGACGCCCGGGAGGACGTTATCCCACTGGATCCTTATCCGGTGCTGCCCCTCCTTCAGGAACGGGGTGCAGAAATAGAAGGGACTATCAGAGACCGAGCTAACAGTATGCTCGTTGACCCCGGCAAACTGATCATCAACAAGGCAAATCAACCTTGCCTTGGGTACCCGTGCGCCACCAGCGATGATCGCCAGGCGGTATATTCCGGCATTGGTCACCCCGACCTCGTAGACAAGTTCGCCGCGAAGCCCCGTGGATCTCATCTGGTCACCCAGCACGGCCCACTCGCCAACAAAATCCGAGGCTTCAGCGCCGCGAAGTTCATTCACTACCGTGATTTCCCCGATCAAATTGCCCTGGGCAGGATCCTGGTTGAACAGCCATGAACTTTCAAAATCATTCATCCCGGCACCGCACGTGTCAGCCTGGAAAGGATCTGTTCCCGCCCGGTATTCCTCCCAGTTCGACAGGCCATCATTGTCCGGATCCGCTCCTGCGTCATTTGTCAGCGGATTGAAATGATGATCCACTTCCCACTTGTCGGGCATGCCATCTCCGTCCGTGTCGGCCTTGACCGGGCTGGTCTTGTAGGTGTTTACCTCTGCACCGTCCGTTAGCCCGTCACCATCCGTGTCCGGATTTTGCGGGTCGGTGCCGTTCTGGTATTCCTGGAGGTTGGACAGCCCATCGTTATCGGGATCGAGCGCGGCATCACTGGCGAGCAGCGGGTTGAATCCATTCGCCACTTCCCAGCCATCGGGCATGCCATCGCCATCGGTATCGGCAACCTGCGGATTGGTGCCAAGCTGGTATTCCTGGAGGTTGGTCAGGCCATCTTCGTCCGCATCGGCGGTCGCATCGTTGAGGATGGGATCGAGGCCGTGGGCGACTTCCCAGGCATCCGGCAGGCCGTCATGGTCGCTATCTGCGGCATTCGGGTTGGTTCCGTGCTGGTACTCCTGGAGGTTGGTCAGGCCATCGCCATCGGCATCGGCGCCGGAGTCGTTATTGGTTGGGTTCGTACCGGCGAGATACTCGGCGTAGTTGGGCACGCCATCGCCATCGGCATCACCGGAATCGGTCGGGTTCAGGTTGCCGAAATACTGCATTTCCCAGTCGTCGGGCATGGAATCCCCGTCGAGGGAGAGCTGGGCTGGCGTGTTGGTGGTCACCGCGAAGTTGTCGAGCCCGGCCCAGCCAGCCTTCATGTCGAAGGCGTGCAGCTCGCTCGCCGGCATGCCGAACCCGAGGTTCTGCGCGACCAGCACGCCGTTGAGGCAGAGCAGCCAGGACTGTTCATCGAAATTGAGCCCCACCGTCAGGCGCGTCCACCCGGAGAGGCTGGCTGCGGCCGTATTGGTCAGGGTAACCCACTTGTTCGTGCTGGCCAGGTGTCCATCCCAGACGACCGGCCGCCCTTTCCAGTCGAACGCATAGCTGGCGATGGTATTGGTCGGCGCAGGGAAGGCGCCGATGGCGCTGACCTCGGCCCGGTAATCCAGCCAGAGGATTGCGGATCCCAGCTGCGAGGCGCGGGAGATGAGACGGCGGACCAGGGAGGTCGAGGTTCCGGAATCCACCAGCACGGCCTGGGCACCTTCGTAAACGGTATTGGTCTGGATCATGGCGGTGACGGCCGGGGTAACGGTCCAGCCGTTCTGGCCGTTCAGCAGGCCCGCGACGAAGTTCTCATTGGTTTCAAAGCCCGCGAAATAGGGCAGGCAGGCCGCCATGTCGGGAACCGTTGGCTCCAGGCCCAGCATCAGTTCCGCCGCATCAGCGAGCCCATCCCCATCCGTATCCGGGTCGCCCAGGAACACGACGACGCCGTTGGTTGTGCCGGTGAGGGTGATGTCGGGGACGGCAATTCCCTGGGGTTCCCAGGAGTCGCACAGGTCGTTCCCGTTGACGTCCACATAGGCGCGGACGCTGTAGGTCTGGCGCAGGGGCAGGTTCTGGAGTGTGAAGGCCGTGGCGTGGGAGGTCATGGGCACGGAGGCGGGCGCCGGGAACAGGGAGGTCAGGTAGTGGGGCGAGCTCCAGGTGTTGGCATTGGTGGGCGCCAGGACATGGATGATTCCCGACTGGGTACCGAAGTAGAGGATCTGGCCAGAGACCGCGGCGGCGGGCACGGAGAAGGAGTCGGCCGGATTGCTTCCGTAGACAACGACTTCCTCGTAGTCGCTGAATCCATCCTGGTCGCTGTCCAGCGCCGTATCGGAGGTGCCGAGCTGCGC
>JBAXRC010000358.1:0-3103 GCA_037131415.1 bacterium
TGCCTCTTTTCCAGATGGGTTTCCGCTCGCAAGATGGCATCAAGGACATCGTTGAGTTTCTTGCCCACATCTTCAGCCTGGAATCTTAGGATAAAATATCCGTGTTCCTGGAGCAGGGCATCCTTTCGCCGGTCGCGGCGGTATGCTTCGGTATCAGAAAAATGTTGGGGGCCGTCAATTTCGATGGCCAGATGAGAGGCTTGATCCAATAAATCCACTTCCAGGCATCCGTAGCCATCAAAGGGGATTTGGAGCGGGGTGTTGAGGCGGAATCTCCCAGCTGTTTCCGGTAAAGTTTCCAGCCGCTGATACAGAAACGCCTCGGTTGCGCTCCTGGCTCGGGCAATCCCTTTTTCATCCGGGGAGAATGAACGGGCAGCATGGACGAATAAGTTCCCAAGATGGGCGTCGACCCCATCCCGAACCAGCCGCCTCACACTGGCGGCATAATCACGTTTCCATTCTGGTTCAATGGGTAGGGGAATTTCGGACGGCCAGCCGGGGATGGCGCTGGCAGGAAGCAGGAGTGTGTAACCGATAGCCTCATAGCCTCGGCAACGCCGGTCGAACATTCTGGCCAGCATTGGTTCATTTAGGTCGGCATAATCATAAATCCGGACTTCTAGCTTGTCGTCATGCAGGCGGTGGAGTCGTCCAGCATATTGGGCAATGGTTCCTCTCCACGAGACGGGCAAGGTGAGGAATAGGGTGTCAAGTCGGGCATCATCAAATCCTTCGCCCAGGTATCGCCCTGTGGCCAGCAATACCCGCTCCTCATTGTCAGGAATGGCAGACAATCTGGCGGCCACGTCCCGTAACGCCTTGGTTCCCATTCCCCCTCGCAGGACTACCAGATGCCGGATTTCAGAGGCGAGGATTTCGGATAATTTATCCAGGTGGTCAGTTCGTTCAGTAATCCCTCCTTGGCGATGTAGATTTGATTGGCGAGAACCAGCTCCAATGTGGCGGGCAATGCATCAACAATAGGGGGATCATTGCGACGTCGCGAAGCAGGTAGTATCCAGGGGGCGTTGTCATCCTCATCATCAAAAACAAAAGGAATACCCACAACGCGATCGCGGCTGATGGCCGAGCTGACAATTGCTTCAACGTCTGATTGAGTCACCTTCCGGAGGGATGCTAGAAAAACCCATTGATCTGGGTAAGGCGTGAAATCGGCATCCAGGAATACGCTGTTTCCGTTTTCCCTTGGGTGTTTTTGCAGGGGTAGTGCAATCAGGTTCCCGAATCCTCCTTTGGGTAGGGTGTCTTGATTAGGGAAGAACCGGTCATAGGAATCCAAACCTATATCTGGCCGCCGTTCCATCGTTTCAGTCAGGATGTGAGCACCCAACTTCCGGGCCAAGCCCGCGGGAATGGATTGGTCGAAGAACCACCACAAGTGTCCGCCGTTACCGGAACGGGACCGTTCCAGGGCGGGAGGAATCCCAAGTTGAAGGGAGGTTTCCATGACGGCCTTCACATCGTCGCGCCATGATGCCTTGTCGAAATCTGCAGCGAGAAAATAGCAAGTTTCATCCCGCAGCATGGGGTAAACGCCCATCACGAAATTACGACCGGTTTCGTCTTGGCCGGAGAGATGTTGTCGAAAAGTCTCATCGACCACAGGTAGAAACCGACGATTAGGGCATACTATACATTTAACAGCACGTTTGTCACAAAGACTTCGAGCCCATTCATTGGAACATGCTGGTTGATAGCCGGATTTCCCCGTTTTCCGGCTCTCGAATCGGCGGGGGTAGACATCGTCACGTCCCCGGAATAGTGAGCGGAATAGAGTGATCTTGGCTTCGGGAGAGGCGTAGCGGTCGACAGAGTTTTCAGTCGAGCTTATAGGGTTTGGCCCCCTTTTGGTTTTCACAGTTCCAGTGACTGGCGGGCGGCTTTTCGGAAAGAACGGCAGAGGAACCGGGCGTGTAGTGCCGTACTGCGGTCAGCGGATTCTCCTGGATAACGGAAGTTTACAGCAAAGTCGGACAGGTAGGTCAGATCAGTGCGGTACGATTCCCACAGTGGCTCCACCACCAATACTTTCTGAAGTAGAATCGGAAGGTCATGCACTTTCGTAATGTGGATGCCCGCCTGGCACAGGCGTTCCTTCAAATACTTCTCAGCGCATTGCTGGGCATGAAAACAAATTCCATCGTAACTGGGGTTCTTGCGCGCACGTGACTCCCGCTCAACGATGGCAAAATCACCTTCAGCCTTGGACACCCATTCATCAGCCAGGGGCTTCATACAGTACTTTCCCTCTATCGAATATATCCTTTATGAAGTCGTCACCCATGGCAAGGCGCTCCTTGATTTTGGCAGGTGTGCGAACGAGTAAATCCAGAGGAAATCCAGGCTGAAGTTTGAGCCTCATTTCCACCGATTTGTCGACAGGGGTAACAGACAGTGGCATAACCACCAACAAATCAACATCTGAATCTGGTCCAGGGTTCCCGTAGGCATAGGATCCAAACAATACAACTTTACGAGGTTTGAATTCCCGGGCCAGCCGTTGCCCGAAATCTTTGATCTGTTTTTGAGTCATCATCATAACACCACGGTGAAACTATAGCTCCGCCCTGCTTTGGGATGCAAGTGCAACAAAAGAGGGTGCAAACTTTTGTTTGCTACAAGTTATGCTGTGAGTTTAATCGTCAGTCTGTTGGTCATGGGTTTCCCGATGTCACAAAATCGGCGATCAGATTCCGGTCGCCTAACGGGTTTGCCGCGAGATGAGGCAATCATAAGGACTCCCTTTTGAATGGCCTCGATTTCGCTCTTCCCCCTGAAGACCAGCGATTTCCCGCGGGCGAACTTCTAGCTGGTGCGCAGGGAGACGGGCTTTCCGATGACTTCCATGGTCACGATCATTTTCCGGAGGGCCATCGGGTCGCGAAGTTCATTGGAGTTGATATACGCCGAGTGAATTGCAGGAACCGGGATGCGCGGAATCGTGGCCGCCCTGGAGACTGTTTTCATGAACGCCTGGGCGGCTTCCTCCGCTGATTGAAACGGACGTTCAGAAAGCGTCGTGGGCTCCGAGCGGCTGTTGTGGACCTGGGCGGTATTGGGCTCGCGCTTTGGTCTGGAT
>JBAXRC010000359.1:0-3084 GCA_037131415.1 bacterium
CAGCCAGGGGATCGCCGTGGCCTTTGGCCTCGCGGTCATTCGGCGTGACAAACGGGACGAGCCCGAGCAGAGTGTCGCTTTCAGCACCAAGGTCTTCGCGGCTTCTCAGCCCCGGACGCCACGCCTCCATCATCAAGATAAAGCCTGCGGACAAGAGCAGGCCGACGATAATCGCAGCCAGGATATTCTTGAGCATGAGCGGTCCCTCGGGATAGAGGGGTACGATGGCTTTGTCAATCACCCGAGCGGTACTAAGTTGCGCCGCTTCCGACACCTTCGTGTCAAGCAGTCGATCCTGAAGCGCAGCCAACGCACGCTCCGTGGTCAGCCGCGTCCGGTACAAGTCCAACAGCCCGGCCTCCTTGGCCGGTAACTTGTCTAATTTCGCCATTTGCGCATCAATCGCTTTTTGGATCGCGCCTTCCCGCGTTTTCAGCTCGGCCCGTTCTGCCTCAATCCCCGCCATGGCGACCGGTGTCTGGTACGCCTTGAGCGCATCGATCTTGGTATCCAATTGAGCCCGGTTGACCTGGATGGTTGTGAGTTCCCGTTGGTATTGCGACTGTTCCTGGAGACTTAAATCCAAGTCCGTTGAGGCGGCGTAGAGTTTCTCACTGACACGGTAATCCCTGATCTTCTTATCCACGTCCGTTAGTTCGCTCTTTGTCTCGACAATCCTTTTCTCAATGAACTCGCGGGTGGTCCTCATCTCTTCCTGGTTAGACTTCAAGGTCAAGGCCACGTTGCGTTCCGCGATCAGGTTGGCCATGGTCGCCGCAATCTTGGGATTCTCCCATGTCACGGCAATCTCATAGACATACGAGCCCTGCAAATTCTTGACGTCGGTGCGGTTCTGGATGGCCTGGCCCAATGCCACTGCGGGATCCTGGGTCTCCCATCGTCCGGTATTCAAAAACGCCAGCACCTTGCTGAAGAAACCAATGGCCGGTCCGATCAGTTGTCGGCGCATATGTCCCAACGGACCTCCGTTGTTATATTCTGCCCGATCCCGCTCCAGCAATGTGTGCGCCACATCCTGGGCGAGGGTCAGGCTGGACAGTGTTTCCTCATAGGTCTTGCCAAGCAAGGTCGCAGGACTGGAGGCCCAGTTACCGCTCTGACTCGCATACCCGATCTCGCTGCGTGTCGGAAGGATCGTAATCGTGGTTCGAGCCACATACCGAGGGCGAAACGCCAGACCGAAGGCGGTAATCACAATGGTCACCACAAGGACACGGGTGGTAATCCACCAGATCCGCTTCCGGTTATAGATCAATAGCCGATACGCACTCTTTATCAAATCATTATACGACGTCACGAGATTCTCCTAAAAGACCTTGTTTAAATTGTAGTTGAAGCCAGCGCCGGTAGACACCGGCAACATCCTGCGAATATACTGTTCCACGAAAAGATTCAGGCTATAAACCCCCGTCTTGGGCACCAACAGCATGTCCTGGGGAGAGAGGGCGATTTCCGGACCAAGCGGCTGGCTGGAGTCAATATCCAGATTGACCACCGTCCAACCCACCTTGCCATCGGGGCGGCGACTCACGACCACAACCTGTGATTTCTTGCCGGTTTCCTTGGCGCCACCCGCCATGGCCAACGCGAAGAACGGACTGACCGGGCTACTAATCGTGTAGCGACCTGGATTCTGAACCTCTCCAAGGACGGCGATGTTCCCGACCGAGCTGGAATTCAGATTCAAGCTCACCGAAATACCCCGCCTGAACAACAGGTCATACTTCTTTTCAACCTCACTGGAAAGTTCGGGGAGGGTTTTCCCCATGGCACGGACTTCCCCGACCAACGGAAAAGTCATTGAGCCATCCGATCGGACCTGGATGATACGAGTCGAGCCCAAGTCCGTATTGCTCCTGAGCGTATTGAGAAATTCACTGGTAAGGGCATTAGCCACCTTGAGCATGACCGTGACTTCCGCCGCCGGCATGAACTTGGCCATCCGCTTGGTGATCTCTTCACGCACTTGGGACACAGACAAGCCCCGCGCGGGCACGTCGCCAATCAGATAGAAGGAAAAGTTTCCATCCGGCCTCACCAATACTTCCGCTGTGCGGGCATCCTGCCCGGCCACCGTAATCGTAAGAACATCCTGACTGTCGATCAGGTATTCTTTCAGATCTATCAAGGGGTGCGCAAAATAAGAAATGGCAAGCACATCTCCCGGGGAAATGCGGTAGCAATATTGTCCTTCGAGCGAACTATTCATCGGGAAGCTGTTCGTCACCAAAGAATCCGGGGTGACCGTACCCACCCTGGTAACGGCCGGAAGCGGTTGCGTTCCCCTGGGTTTCCCGGCCATGTGTCCCGTGTCGGGACGAACCGCTGCGTTGTAAATAATGCCCACAATCCCATCGTCCGCCGCCGGTGGAGTTCTGCAGGAAGAGCAAAACGTCAACCCCATGGCAAGACCAACACACACGGCAACGGTGGATAGGTGATGTTGATGTTTTCGGTCACGATTGTTCACTTCGTTCAATCCTCCATATTTCCACGCGTCCGCAACGTTACACCGGACGCCTCCTCAAAACCCATTACGCCGCGCACATCGTCCCTGATCCGCGCTCCATGACTCACTGCGTGCAGAGTAAACACATGCGGGATTTGAAAACAATTAGCAGGGTGTTACTTCTGAATCAGTTTTAACGGCCAAAGCCTCTCGTTGATGCCGGGTGGACGGTTGCCTTCAACAGGGCTGGTGATGGCGCCGCAGTAACAGTTCGCCTTGGTTTCGGAAGCACTCCGTCAGCCATCATCCTGGCCACCAGATCCCGGGCCAATGCGGGCATGTCATCGGCCGTGACGAAAGCCCCCGCCGGTTCAAGCACAATCTTGCCGCGCCAGGACAAATCACGACGGACCCGTTCTTCATAATGCCTGAATACTCCGGCCTCAAACGTGCGCTTGAAACTTCTTCCCCGTGCGTCAACCATTCCATCACCCGGCTCGATGACCAGAACCAGATCCGGCTTGAACTCCGCAATCTGATCCGCATACCGGACCTTGTCGCTCTGTAGAGCCAGAGGGGTTCGACTCTGAACCTGGGCTTGCGTACCTGCCTTC
>JBAXRC010000360.1:0-3073 GCA_037131415.1 bacterium
CAAGAGAACGAACCGCCGTCGGCGCCTCGCGTAGCTGCTGCCGGAAGGAGTCCGTCGTTTCAGATATCATGAGCGAGATCCATCTTCCTGGTCTTGCCCCGCCGCCGTTCGGCCAACGCAACCCCCGCAAGGGTTACAAGCTCATCCTGGGAGTTCTTGAACGACGTGTCCCATTTCGCTTCGGCATCGATTTCGGCCAACACGAAACGCGCGATCTCGTTCTGTTGCTTCGAGGGCAAGCCGGACACCCGACTAATTGCTTTTTCAAGTAATGCTGTCATGCCTTTATTAAACTCTGAATTGCCTTATCCTTCAATCATTCTTTCATTCCCCAACGATACCTTGAACGTCGAGCTATTAGCGAGTACGTTCCAAGGGTTTGTTGGACTAAGCCGGCGCAAGGCCGGCAGAAATTCCTTACTATAATCTAAATCTGTAATGATGCCCCTCAAGGTGGGGCCGAAGCGGACATTATGTTCGCAGTCGGACCCCACCAGGAGAGACAACAATGCAGAAAAAGAATAGCACAGACCGGGCAAGGATCGAGAAGAAGATTTTACAGGACACGGTATCGCCGTTGCAGGCGAGGATGCGCGGGGACATGACAGAGCGCGGGTACAGTCCACTCACCCAAACGATCTATGCACGGGCCATCAAACACCTTGTCCAACATTATAACAACCGAAGCCCGGAACTGATCTCCATCGAAGAAGCGCAGTGTTATTTGCGCCTGCTGAAGAAGCGTAAAGCCAACCTTTCCACAATTGGGAACCACACCGCAGGCATCCGCTTTTTATTCGAGGTCACTTTCGGCAAGATCTGGAAGCCCGTTTCCCCATTACGGCAGCGCATGCTCGAAGACATGGATATGCGTGGGTTTTCGGTTAAAACCCAGTTGTCTTATGTCCGGTCAGTCATCGCGCTCTCCCGCTATTTCGGCAACCGTTCCCCGGCGACATTGACCGATGAAGAGATTCGCCGCTACTTTGTGCATCTGAAGGTCGAGCGCAAGTTGGCCAGGCAGACCGTGACCATTGCGTTATGCGGCATCAAGTTTTTCATTGAGGTCACCCTCAAACGCGACTTTTCCCTCACTGGTATTCCCGTTCCCAAGCGGCAAAAAAAGCTGCCCGTGGTGCTATCACCGCAGGAGGTTCGCGCCATTCTTGGCAAAGTTCAGCCACAGCGGTTCAGCGCCTGCATCAAGTTGCTATATGCGTGTGGTCTGCGCCTCGGTGAGGCCTGTCGCCTTGCCCCCACCGACATTGACAGTCCACGGGGCGTTGTC
Source organism: bacterium (assembly GCA_037131415.1). Classification (GTDB taxonomy): domain Bacteria; phylum Verrucomicrobiota; class Kiritimatiellia; order CAIKKV01; family CAITUY01; genus JAABPW01. Next base: position 1,289 of record JBAXRC010000360.1, read on the forward strand.
ACTATCCGTAATGCCAAGGGTGCTACTGACCGGCAAGTACCGATTCCTCCTGCGACCATCACGCTTCTGCGCGAATTCTGGAAAACCCACCGCAACCTGCGCTGGGTCTTTCCTGCCGAAAGTTGCGGGCGTCGCTGCGGTTCCCCAGCCGAACGGCACATTCCCCTCGGCGGAGTTCAGAAAGCCTTTCAGTTGGCCAGGAAAGCGGCGCGGATCCAAAAAGCCGCACACTGCCATACCCTGCGCCACAGCTATGCGACCCACTTGCTCGAGGCGGGTATTAATTTGCGTATGATCCAGGAATGGCTCGGGCACCGCTCGCCCATGACCACCTCGGTCTACACCCATATGACTGAGCAGGCTACATCTGTCGCCGCCCAACAGGTCGGTCAGATGATGGCGGATCTGTAAGTGGGCGTTTTGGCGGACATCATCCGCCGCCACGGCCCGTCGTACGTACAGCAGTTTGGAGATCGCATGCCCCCGCCGCACCGGCGGGTGCTGCGCGATCTGGCTTGCTGCCGTACGCCGGAAGCCGGCGGTCAGATCTGGCATTGCCGTAAGTGTGGCTTAGCGCATCCCGCCTGTCACTCCTGCGGCAATCGCCATTGTCCCACCTGTGGCGGTGATGACGCTAAACTCTGGCTCCAACGCCAGATGACCAAACTCCTGCCGGTGTTTTATTTCCTCTGCACCTTCACCGTCCCTGAGGAACTGCGTGGTATCATCGCCTCCAAACCAAAGGAATGGCTGGCTTTACTCTTTGAAGCGTCTTCCAGTTCGCTGACAGATCTCTGCCAAAACCCGCAATGGTTCGGAGCCATCCCTGGCATCACCGGTGTGCTTCACACCTGGTCACGGTCCATGATCTACCACCCGCACATCCACTACCTCGTCACTGGCGGAGGCTTCGATCACACCGGCGCCTGGCGTTGGCCCAAGAATGGCTTTCTGGTTCCGGGTCACGCACTTTCCTCCGTCTACCGCGCGAGGTTCAAAGCAGGCTTGAAGAAAATCGCCCCTGTCGTCTTTGCAACCGTCCCGGAAAAAGTCTGGAACACTGACTGGGTGGTTGACGTCAAAGGCGTGGGTAATGGCGAAAAGGCTTTGAAATATCTGACCCGCTACATCTTCCGCGTCGCCCTCACGGACTCCTCCATCACTCATCACGACGACAACCAAGTCATCTTCCGCTACCGCAAATCAGACTCCGGCAAGTCCGCAAGCATTACCCTGACACCTTTTAAATTCCTCCACCGTTTCTTGCAGCATGTCCTGCCCAAGGGCTTCGTCAAAGTCCGCTACTACGGCCTTCATCTTCCCGCACGCCGCAAAATGCTGGCTCTCGCAAGGGCGGTTCTTTGCCTCCACTATAAACTGCCGATCCCGGCCACTCCGCCACCCGCTCCTCCGAAACCACACCCCTGTTGCCCCGTCTGCCGAATACCGCTGGTTCAGGGAATGCGATTCCGGCCCGGCCAGTTGCCCCCTTCTCATGCCCCGCCGGAATAGCACATGACGAAACTCATGAACATCGCCAGCTCTGATCAAGCCGCGCCATGCACGGCACAGCCGGGTTCTGCCCATCTACCAAAAGAAAGGGCTGATCGCTACGCCTCTCGACGTTCGCGCTCAGCCCTTTTATCCGTATCAGCCCCATCGAGGTCCGTCCACAACGGTCAGAGACCTCGATAACCCGTGTCTTTGCACCCATCGGCCCTGTGCAAAATACAGTAAACTTAGTCCAACACAGGGTTGCTCATCGCGCTGCGGCGCGATGTGCTA
>JBAXRC010000361.1:0-3067 GCA_037131415.1 bacterium
GGACTCCGTGATTTCGGTGACGGAGCCACCCGTATGATAATTCGATGTCAGCCGGACCTGAACCGACTGCCCCGCCAGAGGGACCGTACTCCAGGAAAGCCCCAGCACCTCAAGATTGCGCCCGGTCTCTGCATCCAGGGGGATCACGTGGCTAGGGTCGTTTTTCCGCTCCATCTGGTTCCTCGTCCGGATCAGGCTCCGAATCGAGTCACGACCATTTCCAATCACTTTGGCGGAACGACGCCGGATCGCCGCCACAAACCGATAATCCACAAATATAAGGCGGTAATCCACCCCCTTGACGCACTGCTCCAGAATGATTTCATTCTCAAACCGGCGCGCAAAGCGTATTGCACGTCCCAGTTCAACGGGCGTTCTCACCGCCACCGACACGCCACGGCCGCCCCATTGGGTACAGGGCTTGACCACAATGCTGCGGTACCGCTTAAGAAACTTCACGGCCGCACCGATATCCGTAAACGGCTCCTGAGCCGGAACGGGAAATCCATTGGACTTGAGAAACACATTGGCAAGGCGCTTATTCTGGGTCATATGGAAGGTTACCGCACCAATCCTGTCGGTCAGGGCGTTGTAGCACCGCACCTGCCGTCCCTTATGCTCGAGGATGAAGATCGGTGTCGCGGGATCAATCACCACGATCTCAATTCCCCGTTTGCGCGCCTCATTCGTAATCGTTGTCGTGTAAACTGAATTCATATCGGTAATCCCATCAGGAAAAGATGAAAATTAACACAGAATCGTGAAGAGAAAACGTAAATTCGAACAGAAGCCAGCGATTCAAATGTATTACATCTTCCCCTCTTCACTTTACCTCTTCCCGTCTTGCGATATGCGCTCTTGAACAACAAGCGTACAGTGGTAATATTGCTTGCCATGAACATTCGGATATTAGGGGAACATCCGTTGGCGAAAGATCCGGCGGGACGACTTGTCTCGCGAATCGGCACCATCTTCCCCTCAAGCCGAACGCTGGTCACCCTGCCCGGCATTCACGCCACCCAGCGCATCGCCTATGTCAACGAAGTCAACGCCACTCGCATGAAAAACGGAATCCCTCCTCTTTCCGAGGAGGATGAAATGCAGGAGTGGCAACAGTCCGTTGACCTGATCATGGATCCGGACAGCATTCTCATCCGGCCAGACCCCGAAAAGATGGACCTGGCATTCGAGGCCGATGAACTGCTCCAGGAGCTTGTTTCCAAGCAGAAAATTAAATTCCTGCACGTCCGGGACAAGAAAGTCAGCCAGGCCATCAAGCGGCGCGGCGAAACCTGGCGCATTGCCCTCCTTCCCCGCAGCCCCGCCGAAATGAAACGGATGATCACGTCCTCGATCGTCCCCATCGGCGGACAGTCAATCTATTACTACAGCCGCGATGTTGGAACCCGGTTTGTCACCTACCAGCAGTTCTGCGAGCTGGGCCAGCTGCCCGACAATGAACTTCAATCCCACCTGATCGAAATCAAGGATTTCTCAGGCCGCTACAACCGAATGGGGCACCCCGAAGTATCCTTCTTTGCATCCGGAAAAAAATTCGGACACCCCGATTTTGTCGCATACAACCCGGCCCAACCTCCTCCGGAGGGCATCCGCTTCTGCTACGAAACGCTTAAGCGTGCCTTTTATGACGCAGTCCGCGCCGATATCCGGGAAGATAACCCCGACTATCCCGAATGGCGGAACCTGATGTTTTCAGCGTTGATCGGTCAAAGCGGAGAGGCGCTCGCGGAGGAGGTGATCCTCGGTCTCAGCTCTGAATTCTTCATGCAGATTGAATGGCTTCCCGGCGGCCGGATTGAGGAAGGCGAATTGATTTTCGACACCGTTTTCGATGAGCTGGACATGAACCCTGGATCCGCTGAATTACAAGCACTCTGCGATGAGAAAGCCAAGGGCTTTATTTTCAACTTCCTGCGTGAATTTGGCGACATCGAATACATTAACATCGGTCGGGTGATCGGATCGCTATCGAGTCGCCCCTCCAATGCAGGACGGCGGCTTGTCTATGTGGCCGAAATCAAGGAACGCCTCACCGAAAACCCCGTGGTCCGCATCTTGCGCATTCAAAAGTGGGGCATCCGCGAGCATCTCGATGATGGAAAAGACCTGCTTCCCGCCATCATGGAGGCCGTTGAATATACCGAATATATTCTTGATCGCCGACTCGGCTGCCGGCAGTTCGGCATGAACCTCCCCCCCCGTATCACGACTCGCCAGATCGGGGAGCCCTATCATGGATCCCGATATGACGGCCAGCCGATCTGGTCCACCTACTTCGAGCGCGATTACATTTCAGGTTTCGCCACAGACAAAATCCCGCGCGCCCGATTCCAAAATATCACCTATTCCCTGAAATTCGCCCAACTCCTGGGACAGGCGGCCGCCCCGAACATCGTGGTGGGGCGCATGAACCTCCAGGATGCGGTGCTATTCGATGACGGCGACGAGATCCTGATCGAGGACGAGGGCGGGCTGCCAAAGGAAATCATTGTGGCCGACCATACCGGAACCTTCACAAACTACCTTTCTCCCCTGGAATCCTTTGCAGCCGCCTATGCAACCCCCATCCTCCGCCGGCTCCCCTATTTCCCTTACCCGGAAGATGTCGTCGAGGCCTACCTTTCTGCTTTCATCGCGCAGTTCCTGCACATGAAGCAGGATTATGAGCGGCGGAAGCGCGCTTTTGAAACCCTGTTCAAGCACCGTTCCCGCGATGAGCACGGAAGTTTTGCCTACCGCTGGGAGCAGGTTCTGGCCCGAGTGAACCGGACCGACGCGGTCACACTCGCCGAGGCCATCCGTAAACATTTCCCCGTCTAATGCAATCAACTCACTGGTTTATCAGCCTCCTGATCGCCGGAGTCGCCCTCTCCGGATACACCCATGCCGGAGTCATCCTCTCCCTGAATCCCCAGGCCGATATGGATCTTTTTCAAGCGCGGGAACAGATCGACACCTTTGAGGACATGGCCCCTCTCATTCGGGCTGAAACCAGACCCGCTATCAGCCCGATAGACCAGGATCTTTTCAGCAGTAACCGATGGCC
>JBAXRC010000362.1:0-3050 GCA_037131415.1 bacterium
GAGTATTGGGGGGCAAGTGGGGGAAGAAGGAGTCAGCGGGCCACGAGCAGAAAGAGAAGGGATGATTATGAAAGCAATGAATGAAAAATTTGCAAAACTGGTGAAGCGGACGTGGCGGCCGGTGGTGGGATTGATCGGCTTGGTCGTTCTGATTTTATGGACCAGTGGAGCCTGGGATAAGAAAACCGGGCCGGGCAAGGTGGAGTCCCTGCCGGGTGTACCGCTTCCGGAGGGTGTGAATAGTCTCGTTGCCAAGGCCACTCTCTCGGCCTCACCCATTGAGGTGGTGGGCTCCGTTGTCCCGGAAGCGCCGGTCAACCTGAGCGCGCGGTTTCCGGCGACGATCCAGTCGATGCGGGTGGCGGCGGGTGACGGGGTGACCAATGGACAGGTCCTGGCCACGCTGGATGACCGCGATATCCGTGAACAGCTCGCGGCGGTAGAATCCCAGTTTAGACAGGCGGAGACAGAGTACAACCGCACGCTCGGGCTGTTTGAAAAAGGCGCGGCGACGGACCAGATGCGCGTGGCGGCCCTCTCCGGATTCGAATCCGCCCGGGCTCGCCTGAAGCAGGTGCTGGTGATGTTGAGCTATGCCGTTGTGGTGTCTCCCCTGGATGGGATTGTGACGGATCGACGGATGGAGGCGGGCGATCTGGCCGCGCCGGGCCAGGTGCTGATGACCGTCTATGACCCGCGCCGGATGCGGGTGGATATTCCTGTTCCGGTTCGCCTCCTTCCTCGTTTTGCCCTGGGACAAACCCTTGAGGTGACCCTGGATGGAGTCTCCGGAACCATCAAGGGCACGATGCAGGAGATTGTGGCCGAGGTGGATCCGTCGAGCCGGACCCGCAAGGTGAAAATCCGCCTGGATGCGGGGGCGGCGCAGATCCTGCCTGGCACCTATGTCCGTGTGGTGGTCGATGGGGATTCCCACCAATCCGTACGGGTTCCCGCCACGGCGATTGTCCGTATCGGCCAGCAGGAATTCATCCAGGTGGTCGCGGAAGGCCGCGTCATCCGCCGCGTGGTGCGGACGGGTGTGGCGCAGGGTGATCAGATCGAGGTCCTTTCGGGACTCGCCGATGGGGAAGTGATTGTGCCTGAACCCGTGAAGGAGGATTAACCCATGGACGAGAAACTTTCCTTTATGGGGCGGGTGGTGGATGGGTTCCTGCGGGGCAATCTCGCGGTCCTGCTGATCATCATCAGCCTGGTGGCCGGCGGGGTGGCCCTGGTGGCGACGCCGCGCGAGGAGGAGCCGCAGATCGTGGTGCCCCTGGCCGACGTGATGGTGTCCTATCCCGGCGGCAGCGCCGAGGAGGTCGAGCGGCTGGTGTCCTCCCGCCTCGAGAAGATGCTCTACCAGATTGATGGCGTGGAGTATGTGTATTCGATGTCGCGGCCCGGGATGGCGGTGGTCACGGTCCGCTTCTATGTCGGGCAGGACCGCGAGTCCAGTCTGATCAAGCTCTACAACAAGATCTTCCAGAACATCGACAAGACCACGCCGGGCATCGCGGGCTGGGTGGTCAAGCCTATTGAGATTGATGATGTTCCCATCGTGGATGTGGCGCTTTACAGCGGCCGCTACAATGAGAACGAGCTGTATCGCGTTGCGGAGGAGGTGGCGAGCCGGCTCCAGCATATTGAGAACAGCTCGCGGGTCACGATTCACGGCGGACAGAAGCGCCAGATCCAGGTGAGCCTGGATCCCGAACGCCTGGCCGCCCACGGGGTGTCGCCTCTGGAGATTGCAGGCGCCCTGAAGGTGGCCAACGCCCAGATGGCCAATGGTTCATTCCAGAAGGCGGACCGGGAGATTGCCGTTGAGACCGGGGCGTTTCTCCGCAGCGCCGACGATGTGCGCAACCTCATGGTGGCGATGCAGGGGGACCGGCCGGTGTATCTGCGCGACGTGGCGAAGGTGACGGATGGGCCGGAGGAGGCCACGTCCTACTCGCGGATCGGATTCGGGAAAGCAGGGGATTCATTTCCGGCTGTGACGGTTGCTGTCGCGAAGAAGAAGGGGAGCAATGCGGTCTGGGTGGCGCGGGATGTCGAGAAGGCGCTGGAAGGCATGAAGGGGGGGACGATCCCCGATGAGGTGAAGACCCGGGTGACGCGGAACTATGGCGAGACCGCGAACGAGAAGGTGAGCAGTCTCCTCGAGAGTCTGGCCATTGCCATCATCACCGTGATCGGGCTGATTGCCCTGGCCATGAACTGGCGGGTGGGGCTGATCGTGGTGATTGCCGTGCCCATAACCTATTCGCTGACACTGGTGGTGAACTACCTGGCCGGGTACACGATCAACCGGGTCACGCTTTTCGCGCTGATCCTGGCGCTGGGCCTTCTGGTGGATGATCCGATTGTCGGGGTGGAAAATATCTACCGGCATCTCGGCATGAAGAAGATGCCCCGCCTGAAGGCGATTTCATACGCCATGAACGAGGTTATGCCGCCGCTGGTCCTGGCGACCCTCGCGGTGGTGGTGGCCTTCCTGCCGATGTTCTTCATCACGGGAATGATGGGGCCTTATATGCGACCGATGGCGCTCAATGTGCCTCTGGCGATGCTCAGTTCCCTGATTGTGGCCGTGGCCATTACCCCCTGGATCTCCAACAAGATCCTCAAGGTGGAGGAGGGGCACGGGCATGAGGAAACGGATGTCAAGGGCTCGCTCACCTACCGGCTCTATGCCCGGGTGATGAGGCCGCTGGTGGAGTCCAAGTCCAAAACCTGGTCGCTGGTGGCGATCATCGGGGTCCTGTTCGCGGGATCCATCGCACTCGCCCTGACCGGGCTGGTGCCGTTGAAGATGCTGCCCTTCGACAACAAGAATGAGTTCCAGGTCGTGGTGGATACGCCGGAATCATTCACGCTGGAGCGGACCGATGCCGTTGTCCGGGAGCTGGAAGCCTACTTGAGGACCGTGCCGGAAGTGACGGAGTTCGTTTCCACGGTGGGCTCGGCCTCGCCCATGGATTTCAACGGGCTGGTGCGGCATTACTATCTGCGGCAGGGGGCGAATGTCGCCGATGTCCGGG
>JBAXRC010000363.1:0-3048 GCA_037131415.1 bacterium
GGACAACTTCTTCAAGTACGTCGCCGGTCTCGACCCGACCAACAAGACATCGGTGTTCCAATTGAAACTGGTGTCTGTTGCCGGTTCGCCGAACCAGAATAACCTGATGCTGGCGCCGTGCTTCAGCAACCGAACGTACATACCGCAGTTCCGGACCAATCTCCTGGTCGGGACATGGCAGACCCTGACGAACGCTACCGCCGCCTCCGGCAGCGGTACTGAATGGACCATCACCGACCTCACCGCCGGGGAACCAACCAAGTTCTACCGCATCCAGATCAGCTACCCCTAAGAACTCGCCCGTCCCTGGCCTCTCTTCCCGTGAGGAGACAGAAGTCAGGAGACAGGAGACAGTAGTCAGAATACAGTAGTCAGAATGAATTCAGTCTGTTTTCCGATTTCTGAACACTAAATACTGAATACTTTCTCCCTCCCCCTCGCTTCAATCTACCCAGTTCACGACCTTCAAGTCGGGGATGCGGAGGAATTCACGCTCATTATTGGTCACCAGAGCGAGATGGCGCGACAGGGCATGGGCGGCGATCAATAAATCCATGGCGCCGATAGGCCGGCCTTGTCGCTCCAGTTCTGCCCGGATCTTCCCGTATTTTGCCGCAGCGTGGTCGTCAAACATGAGGACTTCCAGGGGGGCAAGAAATTCGGCCAGTGCCAGTCGGTTCTCCTGCGGGCGCGCGCTTTTACAGACGCCATATTCGAGTTCGCTGACGGTGATGGCGGAAAGGCCGATGTCGCCTGGCTTGCATCGTTGAAGGTGATCAAGAACCGGTGCGGGGCGTTGCTTGATCAAGTAGATGCAAATGTTGGTGTCGAGCAGGTATTTCATCAGGCCGGCTCACGGGGTTGGAGGGGCGGCTGCTCGCGGGTACTCATGAAGTCGTCAGAAAACCGGTCCAGACTTGCGACCAGCGAGGCCCAGGGGCTTTTTTTGGGGATCAGGATGACCAGGCCGTCATAACTGCTGATATAGACCTCTGAACCGGTGAAGCGGAACGCCTGTGGTAAACGGATGGCCTGGCTGCGTCCATTGTTGAATAGTTTGGCAGATTTCATTTTCATGCTCCCGTGATATATATCATGGTATATACCAAGGCGCGCATTCGAAATCAAGCCCTCCGCACGGGTGAAGTGATGACCATTAGCCTTCATATAGATATAAACATGTAAATTATAATCTATACAAAGTCAATGCTAATTCAGTCGCATCCCTCCACCCCGCAAGGCCGCGGACTTCAACACCCTCCTGCGTCCCGTAAGAGCGGTACTACGAAGGGCAGGCTGATTGAAGAAATTGGGAAAATTTGGGAAATCCGGATGCGGGAAATCTGCATGTCCGGTTTGACGAGGGGATGCCTGCGTAGCAGGCATCTCTACTCACTGCCTCGAGCGAAGCGGGCGGTGAATCTTATCCGCGTCTTCCGCGTTCATCTGCGGTTGCCCTTCTTCCGCTGATTTCAGACGTCAACGCTTCTCACTTGTGGTGGCTGGGGATTGGTCGTTTCGATGTCCGCGCAGGAATTCCCAGATAAACGGTGTCGCCTCGAAGCCGTGCAACGGATGAGCCTGCGGCAGGCTGGCGGTGAACGGGCCACCTGGCCATTGATGTCCCCAACCGTGCAGCCGGCAGAGGCCCACTTCGCAGGTGCCGGAGGGGTTGGTCCACCATTCCTGGATCATGCCGCCCCCGAGGGACTCCTCCCGGCGCGCTTCGGTTCCGCAGCCATTGGCGATTCTCCAGAGGGTGACGGCTTCGGAGACCGGGCTGAAGCGGATTTCGCGCTTCCCCTTGGCGGGAAAGCCGCCCTGGTAAGGCACCGACGCATCGGCGTCCCCGTGCAGGATCAGTATCGGTAACGGACGGTCGGGCAAAGGCATGGTCCAGGCCGGCTCGTTGGTGCCGGCCCGGCTGCCGATGGTACCGGACACCACGGCGCAGGCCGCCAGCCGGGCGGTATGCTCGGCGGCGAAGCGGTAGGCGAGCATGCCACCGTTGGAGAGTCCCACCATGTAGATCCGCGAAGGATCGATGTTCAGGTTCGTGCACACGCCGTCGATGGCGGCATTGATGAACCCGATGTCGTCCCAGCCTTCCTGCACCGCCCGGCCACAGCAGTGCCCGGCATTCCAGTGTTGCAGATAGCCCAGCAAGCCGATGCCTTCGGGATAGAGGACCACCAGTCCCTCGCGGTCGGCGAGGTCGCTCCAGCCGGTCCACTTCTCCATGTCTTGTGCGGTGCTGAAGGCGCCGTGCAGGACGACGACCAGCGGCCGTGCGGGTGAGGAAGGGGCCGCCGGTGGAGCGTGTAGCAGGAATCGCCGGTGATACGATCCGGTGCGTAGATCGAGTGATTTTGACAGCTCGTACGAGGAGGTCGCGGGGTGAGGGCGTCCGCCGGACACGCAGCCGGCGACGGCCAACACCATCGCGGCCAAAGCGGCGTGTGCGGCGTTCAAGGTGCCTTGCCTTCCGGGAAGAGCTCTGCCCGCAGGGCGAGCAGGCGCCGCGCGTCCTCAACGAAGAAGGCATTCCAGGCGTACTCGCCCGGACTCGAATGGGGATCGCGGGCAATCACCCAGCGCAGGTCCTCCTCGAACCCGCGCAGGTTGCCCATCTTGATCTGGTAATACTTCCCGCGCGCCCAGCGGTGGATGATCAGGTCGGGCCCCAGTCCGATGGCCTTCTCGAAACAGGCGGCCGACCTCGCCCGGTCACCGCCGGCCGACACGGGCAACGACAAATAGTAGAGACCCCAGACCAGATGCACGGCGCCTCCGTTCCAGTCCGGTGCCACGGTGCTCATCCGCTCCATGACCGTCCGCGCCCTGCGGATCCATCGCAGGTTGAAGGGCTGCGCGGCGAGTGGCTGTCCTTCCTTGAAGAGGTAGAAGACGGAGTTCACCCAGTGCAGCATGGCCTCCATATCATTCTCGCCCAGAGCCTGCACGGCCTCCCAGGTCGGCTCGCCTTTCTGCACGCGCTCGCGGAAGCCGGGATTGGCGAACATGGCACACTCGGCATGCACCATCGCG
>JBAXRC010000364.1:0-3031 GCA_037131415.1 bacterium
CTTGATCACAAACAACGACCACTACCTACGGCAATTGACTTTACAACCTACCGTTATTTAAGAGACGCTCTTAGGTTGACGCGCATCCCCCAAGGGCATACGCGTCAACCTAAGGCGTTCCTGAAACGGCGAACTCGGATTCACCACCCGCCGAGTACGGCTAGAGCCGCAGAGGCACAGAGAAAAAAACGCCACGGTTTCTTGGAGAGAGAAACAGCCAGGAGGAGGAGATATCCGGATCGCGCCATCGCCTCTTCTTTCTCTGGTCTTCCTTAGGAGCCTGTTGAAAAACAAACCTAGCGCAAGGTGCCTGGAGGGCGAGGCTTGCCGAGCCGTGTCCACTGGCGAGCACAAAAAGTGAACGATCAACCTGCAAGACAAGGGGTTCGATCGACATGCGCTTATATGGACCGCGGCTCGGCAAGCCTCGCCCTCCAGCGGAAACAATCAGAAGTGAGTACTTTTTCGACAGGCCGTTAGGGAGCATATGGAACAGACGAGGCCCGATGCTCTCACTGGATCAAAAGCATCATGCCGCTGGCACGCAATGTCGTGAAATTGGTCGAGGCGGGTGCCCAGCTCAGACCATACTCGTTGGTGGCTCGGGCACGATAATAGTAAGTCGTCCCGGAGACAAGCGGCAGAACGGCATTGGAGAATGATCCGGCTCCCGTCATATTCCCCTTGGATACGACATTCGCCCAGTCACCAGTCCCCGCATCGCTGGTGCCGTAGCAGAAGAAAACCGTCGCCGTACCGCTTCCGGTAGAGGCGAGGATGCCGTTCAGCATGGCGGAATTGTCAGTAATGCCCGTGGCGCCAGGTCCGTTGGTGACGACCGGCAGAACGATCAGCGACAGCGTATTCCCCGACACCCTGAACTGGCTCATGTCAACCACCGCCCCACCCACGCGGATAGACCCCGCATTGACCAGGGCCGTAAAGTCATGCGTACCCGTGAGGGTGAGCGTGGCCAAACTGCCGGAAACAAAGTCGATATAAGAACCCGCCCCGATCACGGTGGAGGCAGGGGTGCCGGCATCCGTGAACCCATACACCGTCAGACTGGCATTTCCCGAGAGCACAACTTTAGCGACCGAAGCGCCGCTAGCGGGCTTCAGATCCAGATATTTGATGGTCGCCACGGCCGAGTTGGTCATCGTCAGCCGCGAGCCGGCCCCGATATGGAAGGTACCGTTTCCGGAGTCACCACCACCGAGATTCGTTGCGCTCAAAACCGCGGTTCCGGACATGTTGTAGACACCCAGACCGGAAAGTCCAACACCGAAATGCCCCCAGACCGCTGTAACGGTAATAACTCGCCCGGTCTGATTCAAAATCGCACCATTATCCACACGAAAATCTCCCCCGGCGACAGTAATGGTATAGTTGGTGCTATAGCCAATGGTCGCGGTTCCGGAAGGGGTAAAGTTCCCGTAAATCGTTATTGGACCAACCGTGAACGCACTGGATGTGGCCGGCGTAAAAACCGGATTGCTGTTGGCCGTCAGCGTGATGCCGGTACCCTCAGTCGTGGGCTTGAGATTATTGAACGTCGCGACACCGCTGGACGCCGTCACGGTGACCGTGCTGTTTGAAAAGGTTGTCCCGCTGATCGTCACCTCGGTACTGTTATCGCCGGTCACGGTGTTTCCCTGGGCATCCTGAACCAGCACGGTTACGGCGGGGCTGATCACTGAACCTGGCATCGTTACAGTCGGCTGCTGACCAAAGCCCAGCTTGCTGGCGTCTCCCGGATTAACGGTAAAGGTGCTACTGGTGCCGATCTTGCCGCCCCCGACCACTTCAAGGGTCTTGTTGCTACCCGCCGTGACAGGCGTCAGGCTCACGTCACTCAACACCCCCTCCGTGAAGGCAACGGACGTACCCGTAAACCCCGCCGTCCCGGCAAAATCAACCGTGTTGGTAAAGGTCGTCAGGGTTGCGTCGGAACCATTTTTCGCCGTGATGGAGAATGACGCCGCCGTCCCGGCCGTCAGTGGCAGCGCCGAGTTGATCGTGATGTCGAAATGATCCAAACCCGGAAAAACAGGCTTCAGCGACAAGGTGTTGCCCGTCACTTGGAATTGAGTCATGAGGGCGGTAGCGCCATCAATGCGAATAGTCCCCGCATTGACCATGGCCGTAAAGTCATGCGATCCGGTAATGGTGAGCGTGGCCGATGAACCGCTGACGAAATCGAAGTAACAGCCAGTTCCTATGCCATATCCATCCGCGGCATTGCCGAGCGTACCCACCGTCAAACTGGCGGCACCGGAAAGCACAACTCTGGCAGCCCCACCGCCGTTGGGCGTCAGTGTCAGACTGCCGATAGTCGCCGTAGCCGTATCGGTCATGGTCAGTTTGGATTTCCCTGAATACCCCACGATCGTGAAGGAGTAGGCGCGGCTTGCACCGTTGATGGCCGTCGCGCTAAAAGCTGCATTTCCGGACATGTTGTATTCACCCCAGGTCGGCCCGTCGGAAGAGCCAATGCCAAAATCGCCGTAGGCGCCCGTAACCGTAATGCTACCGCCCGTCTGATTCAGGACCGCATTCGGGCGGTCCCACCTGGCAACCTTGAACGTCTGGCCAGCGCCGATAATGTAGGAATCCCATTGCCCCACAGTCGTGGTCGTGTTTCCAGGAGGGATAAAACTTCCGGATATCACGGCTACCCCCACATTGAAAGGACTGGAGGTCGCCCCCGTGAGCGAACCCGCACTGGTCGTCAACGTGAGGCCATCCCCCACCGTCGTGGGCTTGAGATTGCTGAAGGTCGCCACACCGCTGGAGACCTTCACGGTGAGGGTACTATTAGTAAAGGTTGTCCCGCTGATCGTCACATCGGTACTGTTATCGCTGGTCACGGTATTGCCATCGGCATCCTGCACCAGCACCGTCACAGCCGGGCTGATCGCGTAGCCAGGTCGCGTCGCCGTCGGCTGCTGGCCGAATCCCAGCTTGCTGGCAGGGCCCGGATTATTGGTCTGGGCGAAGTTGGCCGAACTGGCGGCATACGCGCCATCGC
>JBAXRC010000365.1:0-3011 GCA_037131415.1 bacterium
GGACTCTTCCCCAGCCTGATCCCGTCTTCCACTGATACCCAGTTCAGCCTGACGATCTTCAATTCATCGTCCAGCCCCTACACGCTGAAGATCATGACCTATGTCGCCTTTATCTTTGTCCCCATCGTGATTGCCTATAAAATCTGGGTATACAGGGTCTTCCGCAAACCCATTACTGACGAGGACATCCAGGACAGTCAGGCGTATTGACGGAATGATTACACCCACACTAGTGTCCTGTCAGACAAGTTCGTTTAAAAATGTCTTCAACTAACTTGAGAAATGCAGGAAATCCGGATTTGAACAGAAGCTCCTTCGACAAGCTCAGGACAGGTCGCAAAGGCCGCGAAGAATAAGAAAATCTGGTGGTATTTTTATTCGGGAGTACCCGAACCAGAAATTCCGCCGTGATGCTTCTTTAATTAAAGGAAACCGTTTTGCGATTTTTATGTCTGGGGTACTCGCCAGGCATAAAAATCGCAAAACATTATCTGGATTTCCCTGATTTCCTCAATCAGAGGTTACATCCCTCTTCTTCGCGATCTTTGCGGGCTTCTGTTCAAATTCCCTTTTCTTTATTAAATGTTCTTGTCTTACAGGACACTAGCCTCAGTTCATTCCATCTTTCACTCAAGGGGAAATCATCAGATCCCGGCTTGATCATCCACCCTCATGCTGGTAAAAGGATTATTCATCGGTACAGACTTGCTATAGACATCATTGGCACTGGTCAAAATAGGGGGAAACATGACAACGGTTTTGATAACAGGTGGCGCCGGCTATCTCGGCTCAATAATGGTTCCCCATTTGCTTCAGCAGGGGTTTGCCGTGACCGTGGTGGACTCCCTCCTCTACCGCCAGGCGTCATTGCTGGAATGCTGTGCCCACCGGAATTTCAACTTCGTCAGGGGTGACTGCCGCGACGAAGGACTGATGACGCGTCTCCTCGCCAAAGCCGATGCCATCATCCCCCTGGCGGCGCTGGTCGGAGCGCCTTTGTGCGATCGTGACCGGATCGCCTCGGAAACCACCAACCGCGATGCCGTCATCATGATTGACCGTCTTCGCAGTCCTTCGCAAATGCTGCTGATTCCCATCACCAATTCCGGCTACGGCATCGGTGAAAGCGGCAAGTTCTGCACAGAGGAAACCCCCATGCGACCCATCTCCCTCTACGGCAAGACCAAAGTCGAGGCGGAAGACGCCGTATTGGCAGGTGGAAATGCCATCAGCTTTCGCCTAGCCACGGTTTTCGGCGCCGCACCGCGGATGCGCACCGACCTGTTGGTCAACGATTTCGTTTACCGGGCTGTCTTTGACCGGACGGTGGTGCTTTTCGAGGCGCACTTCAAGCGCAATTACATCCACATCCGGGACGTGGCCCGGGTCTTTGAGTTCGGCATAAATAACTACACGAAACTCGTTGGAAAGCCTTACAATGTAGGACTTTCCGATGCAAACCTGTCCAAAGCGGAACTCTGCGAAAAGATCCGGGGCTTCCTGCCCCAGTTTGTCGCCATTCAGTCCGACATCGGTGAAGACCCCGACAAGCGCGATTACATCGTCAGCAACGCCCGGATCGAAGCCGCAGGCTGGAAACCGACCTGGTCTCTGGACGATGGCATTCGCGAACTGATCAAGGCCTACCAGATCATCAAAAACAACCAATATGCCAACATCTGAACTCCATGACACCACGGCGGTGATTCTTGCCGGTGGATTGGGAACACGATTGAAGAGTGTTGTGCCAGACCGGCAGAAAGTTGTCGCCCCTGTTGCCGGGCGGCCGTTTATTTTCCAGCTTCTCACCCAACTGGACGATGCAGGCGTGCGCAAGGTCGTCCTTTGCACCGGCTATCAAGCCGATCAGGTCGCCATAACCCTGGGAAAAGCCTACCGGGATATTCGGCTTGAATATTCTGCAGAACCCTCCCCGCTTGGCACTGCCGGGGCGCTCCGCAATGCCCTTCCCCTGCTCGACTCCGATCCTGTGCTCGTCCTCAACGGTGATTCCTACTGCGAGGTCGATTTGCCGGACCTGTTCAAGATCCATCAGGGCCCGGCGACCCTCGTCGTGCGGGAAGTGGAGGATACAACCCAGAGCGGCCGGGTCGATTTTGATGAAAGCGGCAAAATCATCAGCTTCATTGAAAAAGGCGCCATATCGGGACCAGGCTGGATTAATGCCGGCATTTACCTTCTTGGGCGCGACCTCCTGAAAAGCATTCCAGCAGGAGGCGCCGTCTCCCTTGAACGCGACATCTTCCCGACAAGGATTGGCTACGGGTTGCGCGCCTTCCGAACCCGTGGAAGGTTTCTCGACATTGGCACTCCAGATTCGTATTCTAGGGCACAGAAAGTCTTTATATAATACCGTTTTTGGGAGACTTAATTGACATGATTTGCCGCATATGCGACGGAACTCAACTCGAGCCCGTAATTAATTTGGGACAGCAGCCATGGTGCAACCATTTCCTTCGGCCAGAGGAGGTAGGTCACGAGGCATATTACCCCCTCAATGTAGTGTACTGCCTCAACTGTTGCGCCGCCCAACTCGACTATACCGTACCAAAAGAAGTCATGTTTAGTGACCACACGTACCTGTCCGGGACAACCCGCACCCTGAGAGAGCATTTCAGGCAGGTAGCCATAGAGGCAGACCGCCTCTTCTTCCAGAATATATCAGACAAATGCGCATTAGACATCGGATCCAACGACGGCACACAACTTTTCGAATTTCGATCGCTAGGCTATGATGTGCTCGGCGTAGAATCCTCTAAAACAACGGCCCGCATCGCGTCAGAAGCTGGCTTACCAACAGTAAATGCTTTTTTTAATTTAGATTTTGCAAAAGGGCTCAACAGAAAATTTCACCTCATTAACGCATCTGGTGTTTTCTTCCACTTGGAAGAACTTCATTCGGTCGCCGAAGGCATCCGCGAGTTGTTACGAAAAGACGGCGTGTTTATCGTTCAGTTTCTGTATATGAAGTTAATACAGGAGAACATAGC
>JBAXRC010000366.1:0-3004 GCA_037131415.1 bacterium
ATCGCGGAGAGGTGTGCCCAAAAACGGTCGAGGTGGAGACAACAATGAAGAAGCTGAATGGGATTCTGGCAGGAATGATGTTGGTGGCGGCGGGGGGGCAGGGGGCGACTGACGCCACCAATACGGTGGTGCAGGAAAAAGTGGTGGTGACGGCGACCCGTGTGGAAATGCCCGTTGCAACGGTGGGCAGTTCAATCACCGTCATTGACCAGGCGCAGCTGGCCTCGCGGCAATGTGCCACGGTGGTTCAGGCCCTGCGTCAGGTGCCGGGAGTGGATGTGGTGCAACAGGGCGGGCCAGCCGGCCTCGCCGCCCTCTTTATCCGGGGCGCCAAATCGGAGCACACCCTGGTCCTGGTGGACGGGATCCCCGTCAATAATCCCGTCGACGCGGGCCGGGCCGCAGATCTGTCGCAAATGGCGGTCGAGAATATCGAGCGGATCGAGGTGCTCCGAGGCGCGCAAAGCACCCTTTACGGCGCGGATGCCATCGGGGGCGTGATCAATATCATCACTAAAAAAGGGCAGGGCCCGGCCCAGGGCGAAGTGTCCACCGAGGCGGGATCATTCAACACCTTCAGTGAGAAGGCGGAAGTCCGGGGGGGCACAGGGAAGGTTAATTATTCCGCCGGTGCCTCACGCCAGGATTCCAGTGGAATTTCCAGCGCCGATGCACGGAACGGGAATACCGAGAAAGATGGCTATGGCCGCACCGAGGCCTCGGTCCGGCTGGGCTGGACACCGGTGGAGGAAGTCGAGGCGGCAGGATCGGTCCGGTGGAACCGGGCCCATTTTGATTACGATGGACTGGTTAACGGGATTCTGGCGGATACCGATGACCATGCGGATAGCGAGAGCCTGCTGCTTGCCGGCGAGGGCAGGGCGAAGCTGTTTGAGGGGCTGTGGCATTCCCGGCTCGGGGGGGCATGGGTCAGTCAAACCCGTGATGACGCCTCCTCCCTGTCGGCATCTTCCTTCGACAGTCTGCTCCAGAAACTGGAGTGGCAGAATGACCTGTACCTCGGTAAGGCGAACATCCTGACCGCCGGGCTGGAGGCCCAGCAGGAATCCGCCCAGTCCACCTACGAGGCCATGGGTTATGTGGACCAGTTTGACCGGCAGACCGCGCGCCATCAGAGCGCCTATGTGCAGGATGTCCTCATGACCGGACCACTGACCACCACCGTGGGCGGTCGGCTGGACAGTTATGACACGTTCGGAACCGAAACGACATGGCGCGCGGCCCCGGTCTATGATGTGGCCGCCACGGGCACCCGGTTCAAGGGATCCTATGGCACCGGGTTCAAGGCGCCGTCCCTCTTCCAGCTCTACTCGGTCTATGGCAGCAAGGAGTTGCGACCTGAAACCAGCACGAGCTGGGATGCCGGCTTTGAGCAGACCCTGATGGAGGAGACCCTGGTGGTGGGCGCCACCTATTTCGAGAACCAGTTCGACAACATGATTGATTATGATTACGCCACGTCCCGGTATGGGAACATCAGCAAGGCTGAGTCGCGTGGCGTGGAAACCTTTGTGGTGGCCAAGCCGGCCAGGGATCTCGCGGTGCGGGTTTCCTATACCTACACGGATACCCGGGACGATAACACGGAAGCCCAGCTGCTCCGCCGCCCCCGCAACAAGATGTCGGCGGAAGTCGCCTATGCCTTCACCTCCAGAATCCGTGGTGGAGCCGGACTGGTTTATACGGGTGAACGGCAGGATTTGGACCCCTCCACCTATGCGGCAACCCCCCTGGCCAGCCATACGCTGGTGAACTTGAACGCCTCCTATGACGTTTATAAGAATGTGACCCTGTTCGGCCGCCTTGAGAATCTGTTTGATGAACAGTATCAGGAAGTAATGGGGTACGGGACGGCTGGCCGGGCCGGATACGGTGGCGTAAAAGTGATTTTCTAAATGGATGTGATGCAACCAGTTTATGGCGGAAGCCGTCTTTTGACGGTTCCCTTTTCCGCCGTGGAGGTCCCCTTGAAACAACCCGGGGAAATGAGCCGGGCGTTTCTCTGGGCGGTGGTGCTGCATCTGGCGGCGGCGCCCGGCCTGCTCTGGGTGGTGAAGAACGGCCTTGGCGCGGCGCCGGTTTCCGCGCCTGTGATTCTGGAGTGCGATGTGACCGTGGCTTCCCAGGCGCCTGTTCCGTCGCCTGTTGAGGCGACGATGTTGGCGCAAGCCGTGGCGGTCACGCCGCGTGAGTTCCGTGACGCTCCCGCGATGCCGGTGCCTTCCCCGCGCGTGGCTTCGGTTTCCCTGCCTGTCCCGATTGCCCCGATTGCCGCAATGGCTGTTGAATCTTCGCCCCGCCTGGGGGTGCCGGATCTGGCGGGTGAGAATATCCGGGCGCTGGCGGCATTACCCTTTCCGCCGGAGGGGGGGCAGGGAGAACAGGGAGGGCGCCCCATGGCCTTGTCCGCGATCCGCCCCCATTATCCGTATGCCGCCAGGACAAGGGGACAGGAAGGCTCGGTGACCGTCCACCTTCGCGTGACCCCGGAGGGAGGGGTAGATTTCGAGGAGATCGCCCGAAGCAGTGGAGTCGCGGTGCTGGATCAGTCAGCCATGGCGGCTGCCCGGAAAGCCATCTTCAAGCCGGCGGAGCGTGATGGCCGGCCTGTTTCCGCCGATATGGATCTTCAATTTGTGTTCCGGCTTGAGGATTAAAGCCTGAAAATTCTGAGAAAACGCATGAATTTGCGAACAGTCTACAGCCTGAAGCCGGCAACCCTGATGGCCATCCTCCTGCTTGCCGGGTGCAGGCCTGCGGCACCGGTCGCGTCTCCGGAAGGCCGGCACCCCCGCATCATTTCCCTGGCGCCAAGTGTCACGGAAATCGTGTTCGCCCTCGGTGCCGCCACCCAGCTCGTGGGGCGCAGCTCCGCCTGCGATTATCCCCCGGACCTGGTGAAACAAGTTCCCGTCGTGGGCGACTTCGGGGTTCCCTCGCTGGAGCGGCTCCTTGCCGCCAAGCCGGATGCGGTACTCTATAC
>JBAXRC010000367.1:0-3004 GCA_037131415.1 bacterium
GGTCATCGGGACCGTTCCGGTGGAGGCCGACGGGTCAGCCCACTTCAAGGTTCCGGTGATGTGCAACGCCTCGGTCTATTTCCAGGCCCTGGATGCGCAGGGGATGGAGATCCAGCGGATGCGCTCGAGCATCTCCTTCGCGCCGGGCGAGACGCGCAGCTGCGTGGGATGCCACGAGACCCGGGGCACCACCGCGCCCTCGATGTCGGCGACACTGGCCATGAGACGCGCTCCGTCCCTGCCAGTACCGCCCCCCTGGGGCACTGAGCCCATCAGCTTCGAAAAACAGGTCCAACCGATCCTGGACCGGCGCTGTGTTTCCTGCCATGGCGGCGAAAAACCAGCGGCCCGGCTGTCGCTGGCCGGTGAACCGAAGGTCAAATGGGGCATCGACCTCATGGCTCCCTCGTTTTTCAACATCCGGAACCGCGGGCTGGTGTCCATCACCTACCAGGATATGCAGGGCGGGGAGGTCACCCAGCCCAGGCAGTTCGGCTCCTCCCGCAGCAAGCTGACGCGAATCCTGCTGGATCATGAAAAGCACCGGAAGCTACCCCTGACGGATGAGGAGCGGCAGACGCTCTTCACCTGGGTGGATGCCAATTGCCCGTATCATGACCTGACGGTCAACAAGCGCTCCGGCCTCCCGGCGCCCAAGCCCTCCGAGATTATTCCCCAGGCCCTGAATAATACCCACGGCCATCCTGTCCGCGAGCCCTTCCCCTGGCACGACCCCTGGGCCACCCCCATGGAGAGTCCCGCCCTAGAGCCATAAGGAAGGGATAAGGGCCACCAGGCAATCTGAAACGATGAGAATAGACTTGTCGCATAACACATGAAATCACTTGGCTCCATGTGTCCGAAATATCGAGGCAAGATCACTGAAAGAATTCTGTAGTGCTTGCGTTTCGGTTACCCTTTTGCCACTCTGCAACCATGGAAAGAATTACCCGCCGCCTTGTGATCCCCGTCGTGTTCATCACCGCCTGCGCCACCGCGTTGGCCTCCGCCGCTGTGACGGAAGTGCCGGCCTTCATTCCCCGCCCCGTGAAGGTGCAAATCGCTTCCGGCGCTGAAGGTTTCCCCCTGGGCGACTCCTTGCCCGTGTGCGCCAAGGGCGATGCGAAAAAGGCGGTCCTGACCGCCCTCACCGTCGCGGGTGTGAAAAGCTCCTCCTCTTTCTTTACCAAGCATGCGCTCGCCGCCGTCATTGATGCCACGAAGAAGGATACCCTCGGCGCCGAAGGCTACACGCTGGTGGTTTCCCCCGGCACCATTACGCTCACCGCCGCCGCCCCCGCCGGACTTTTCTACGGAGCCCAAACACTTGTTCAGGCCATCGTGAAGGACACCGCTGGTAAACCCGCCATCCCATCGCTCTCCATTACCGACACACCCCGGTTCTCTTGGCGCGGGCTCATGTTTGACCCAAGCCGCCGTTTTATTACAGCGGCTGACACCAAGCGCCTGATTGACCTCATGGCCATGCACAAGTTCAACATCATGCACCTGCATCTCACTGACGACCAGGGATGGCGCCTCGAAATCAAAAAATACCCGAGGCTCACCGAAGTGGGCTCCAAGCGCGCCGAATCCCCGGTGCTGGGAAACCGAAATGCGGGTGACGGAAAACCCTGCGGCGGCTTTTACACGCAGGCGGAGATCAAGGATATCGTTGCCTACGCCAAAGCCCGGTTTGTCACCATCATCCCCGAGATCGAAATGCCGGGCCACTCGTCCGCCGCTATCGCCGCCTATCCCTGGCTCGGCAACCAGGACGTTCCCGGTTTCGCTCCGGGCGTGAAAACCAGAGGGGGCGTCCATTCCTACACCCTCACGCCATCCGAAAAGACGTTTCAGTATCTTGATGATGTGATGACCGAAGTGGCCGCGCTATTCCCCGACGCTCCTTACATCCACATCGGCGGTGACGAGTGCCCCAAGGACCAGTGGAAGCAGTCTGCGTTTGCCCAAAAGGTCATGGCCGACAACAAGCTCAGAAACGAGCACGAACTGCAGAGCTATTTCGTCGGACGCATCGAGAAGATCGTCAACGCCAAAGGCAAGCGCCTCATCGGCTGGGACGAAATCCAGGAGGGTGGCCTTTCCAAAACCGCTACCATGATGGTCTGGCGCGACTGGCAATGGGCAATCATGGCCGTCAATCACGGCAACGACATCGTCATGGCTCCGACATCGCACACCTATT
Source organism: bacterium (assembly GCA_037131415.1). Classification (GTDB taxonomy): domain Bacteria; phylum Verrucomicrobiota; class Kiritimatiellia; order CAIKKV01; family CAITUY01; genus JAABPW01. Next base: position 2,210 of record JBAXRC010000367.1, read on the forward strand.
TCGATTACGGTCAGGGCGACACGCCGAAAGATCCCTCCTTTGAAGTGATTGGTGGCAATATCCCACTGGAAAAAGTGTACGAGTTCGAACCGATCCCCAAAGAACTCACGACGCCCGAGCAGATCAAGCATGTCCTCGGCTGCCAAGCCCAAATCTGGGGTGAATGCGCCCAGAACCTGGCCAAGATCGAGTACCTGGCCTTTCCCCGTGCCTGCGCCTTTGCCGAAGTGGCCTGGACGCCGAAGGAATTGAAAAATACGGCTGACTTTCTCAAGCGCCTCGCCGGGCACCTGCCTAAACTCGACGCCCTCAAGGTCAACTACCGCAAGAATGACGGCACCGCCGCCCAGACAGGCGGCACGATGACGACACCGACGCGGGCGCTTATTCGGTAGAATCGACAGGATGGCCTGCCTCCGGAACGACCATCTTGATACAACTGCCCTTCCCGGGAACCGAGGTAATGGACAAGACGCCCCCGAGGTTCTCCAGTTGCTCACTGATACGGAACAATCCGTATCCGCCAGCCTTGTTCTCCGTGGCGAGCTCCGGGCGCCATTCAAACCCCTTCCCCGTGTCGGAGACCGTAACCTCAGCCCGCCTGGCATCCTTTTTGATGCCTACGTTGGCTTGCCTGGAACCGGCATGCTTGGCCACATTGAACAGCAGTTCCTGAATGAAGCTGAAAAGCTGGATCTTGATGCTTTCAGGGAACCGATCCAACTCGTCCTGGATATCGAGATCAATATGCAAGTCGTGACGTTCCTGCATCTGCGTGGCAAGTTGCCGCAATGC
>JBAXRC010000368.1:0-2992 GCA_037131415.1 bacterium
GGAAGAATTTTTCCACCTTTTCAAATTTGTGCGGCGGACAGAGAACGTACTTTCCGTACTTGAGGATAACCGGACGTCCGAGAAAAACCGCCAGGTAGTAGTTGATCAAAGCGCCAGTCATGCTGCCGAGCGTTCCCATCAGAACCGCCAGGTAAATGTTCATCTCGCCTTTGAACGCCAGATATCCGGCGGGCGGTATGACGATTTCGCTGGGAATCGGCACAAAGGTGCTTTCGAGGGTCATGAGAATGTAAATCCCAGCATAGCCCCAGTGCCCGACAATTGTTACGATCCAATCAACAAAACTGTGCAGCATTTCCATATCAGACTCCGGGGTGTTTTTATTCGACTAAATTGGCGCGGAGCATAGCGGGTTTCCCGGTAGTTGGGAATTCTTCATTCGTATTTTCCATAGACTGAACAAGCCCTGCGGTGCGTCCGGCATTAAAGCAGAAACATCAGCAGTGCCATGGCAAGAAAAAGCAGGACGAGCAGTATTTTGGCGACAACCGTATGTTTCCGGTTCCAGGTGAGCAGCGATTCGGTTTTCAGACCAAAATAGACGGCCATGAAAACAACCGCCAGCGGCAGAACGAAAACCGCGTTGTAGAGCAGCAGAAGCAGCCAGGCCCGCGGCTCGGAAAAGGCGCTGCCCTTCAGAATTAAAACCAGGGTCGGCACATAGACCTGTCCGGTGCAGACGCTTTCCAGCACCGTTACGGCTACGCCCGCACCGAACCCGCCCAGAATGAGACTGCGCCTGCGCAACCCGCTTTTCATGACCCGGCGGATCCGGTCCTGGATGGAGGCCGGCAATTTCAGGGACACGTCCCCGGCTTTCCCTGAACGATGGTAGCGGAGGGCATCCCGGAACGACAGGAAGGCAAACCCCAGCATCATGGCGATCAACACCCAATCCACCGCTTGGCGCACCCCCTGCCACGCATTAAGGAACTGAATCACCCGGAGCAACCCGAATCCGATGGCGACATAAGTGACAAAGCAGGCCGCCAGGAAGGCCAGTCCCGCCACCGCCATCCGCCGAACCCCGATTTTTGCCACGGACAGGAGGCTCATGAAGAACACCAGCGTGGAGATGGCGCAGGGGTTGATGCTATCCACCAGCGCCGCCCCGATGACGCCAACCAGCGTAAAACCGCCCACCCGTCTCTGGAGTAGTTCCCCGGGATCGGGCACTGGGGCCACCACGGCCGGAATGGCACCTTGGCTCACCCCCGCCGCCCGCCGGGCCACACCGGCTTCTACGGCCGAAAACAGGTCTTTCCGGATGCGGGCCAACCCCGCCAGAAACTCGCGATCATCCACCACCATCGACACCGGCTCATTTTCATGCGCCTTGAGCCGGTCCTGGTACGCGACCAGCCTCAGATAATTGGTCTTCTCCCCGATCTCCCATTCCCTGAGGACATAATAGCCGGCATAGCGGCGTTCCAGTTCCGGCAGCACGTCCCGCCGGACGGTGGCGCAACTCTCGCACCCCGCCTCAAAAAAATAGTCCACCGGCACAAGGGCTTCGCCAGCCGTACCCCCGCCCCGGACCGGCATCGCGCCAAGCGCCAGCCAGACCGCCAGAAGGACCTTGTTAAAACCCTTTGCTGTGTTCACAAGTGACATTTTGATTCAGCAGCATCCATACATCAGATTCATTTTAGTCCCTCAAGGAGCGAGGCCGCCCGTTCCTGAATGATGCCCGCAATGCGTTCCGCGATGGCGGGATCGTGGGCCGCCCCCCGAACGTCCTTAGTCCGCAGTGCATCGCTGCACTTGCCGCAAAGGTCCACGATCCGTTCACGCAGCATCGGCCACCCGACACGGGATTCCTGGGCCATCGTCCGCCAATGCGCTGGCGTAATCGCCTCGATGGAGTCGCTCGTCCCGATCTTCATGGCCGGAGTTTTGGAGAGTTCCGGCCAAGCCAGCGTGCAGACCAGGTCGTAGAACGGCGCAAGTCTTCGTTCGGTCTGGCGGTAGAGGATCGAGTAGTTCTTGCCGTGCGCGTCGGCATTCCCGATCAGCACATTGAAGATCAGACCATCCAGGAAGTCCCGGATGTCCAGCGCCGCCACGGTAGACCACTCGCGGAGCAGACCGATACAGTCGCGAAGCAACGGCCCGCCTTCCTGTTGGTACTTCCGCTCAGGGGGAAACCCCAGCGCCTGGCAGAAATCCTCCTGATGAACACGCGTGACCGAGCCGTTGGCGCCGATGGAGCGGTCGTACCGCTGGACGACGATACACGGCTTGTTACCGACCATGCGGACGGACACCGGAGGAACGTTCAAGCCGACGGCTCTGGCCAGCGTCATGCAGAGAACCTCGTTGTCCACCAGTCCGGGGAATCGCTCGGGCTCCGGCTTGATGATGTGCGTACTCGGCGTATTGCCGAGGGGCAGCGCGATGGCGGCATTCCGGATCAGGACCGGGAGCTTCGACTGCGAGCCGGCCAGCGAAAGCCGCAGCCCTTTGCGTCCCGCCATCAGCGGGCGGCGGGGCAATTCCGCGACGATATCTTCCAACTCTTTCTCGCTCAGTTCATGGACAAGCGTCTCACCCGCAGTCGGAAGCGGATAGTCTTCCGGCAGGAGACTGACCGCTCCCGCGCATTCTCCGCCGATACGTTCCAGCATGGCGAAATCGTTGCGCTCGCTGATTCCGAGAATGGCGGCGATCTGTTGCCTAGGCCCTTCATCGGGAAGGATACCGGCAAAGAAAGGGCGCGCATGCTTCCCCCTGAACGGTTCGTTCTGTAGCGGCAGCGACCGGGAAAGAGGCATGGCCTCCGGCCTGCCCGTCCATTCCAGAGCGTAACGGAACTCGAGAAGTCCGCTGTCATCCTCATCCAAGGAACCGGCCCGCTCGCCATTCAGGTAGACAATCAGTCTCTTCATGGCCTCCTGCCTCCGGTATCCTCGCCGCTGAGGGGTGTTGTCTCGATGGCAAGGCCGAGCGCCTGCAACACCTGGATCGTCTT
>JBAXRC010000369.1:0-2990 GCA_037131415.1 bacterium
CTGGACTGCCGTGATATCCTTCTGGTCATAAGCCGAGAACGTCCCGGAGGATACTCCTGCCTTCCAGCAATAATCGCCTGTCGTGTGCGCCGCAGGATCCCATTTCAACTTCAGGCCGACCCTGGCGACAGCCTCGTTCGTTTTCATCATGACTTCCACCGTCGCTGCCGCGTCGGCAGGCGTATCAGTCTCCGGGGTGGAATCGGTTGCTGTTGAAGGAGGATAAGGAGAATAGCCGCAGGTGCAGTTCTCGTTGTTCAAGGTGAATTCCGTGACATCCACCACCTTGAATTCCTTGCTAACCACCGGGTTCGGGCATCCGGGAAAGTCAAAATAGCCTTCAAGGCGGGCGGCAGACTCCGCGCCCAGCCCCTTCACCGTGAAATACTGCGTCGTGTAGAATTCCTGTTCGACCTTCCCATCCCCGAACTGGACCTTCCCGGACGGACTGAGCTTCACCTTCACTTTGACGGGGGCTGGATTCGGAAGCACCGTCACCTTCAACCTGTGCTCCGCATCGTGCGGCCCCTTGACACAGACGTGGTCCTCCTTCTCCTTCGTGATATCGAGGGACAGGACATTCTCCTTGTAAACTCCCCTGTTACTCCACTCCCACCCATTGATCACACTGACCTCGTAAACGTTTGGAGCCAGCTCCGTTGAAAATTTATAGGCAAAGTTAGCCCAGCTCGGAGTGCCGCCGCCGCGCCAGAAGAGGTTATCCTTGATCAGCACGCCGCACCCTGCGGGATCTGTTTCCGCAGTGTAGGACGCCGCATATTTCCCGGTCGCGGGATCAACCAGGTGGTACCCGGTCACCTTCACATCCTTCAAGGCCACGATCGTGTTGGTAAATTTGTTGGTAAAGTAGGTTGAACCCACCTGGTACAGGATCGTCCCGACATCCACATTGATGCCAGGTGATTTCTGGTAGCCGTATAACGTGACCCGTACCTCCCGCGGGCCTGCGGGGACATTGTTTGTTGTGTATGTCTGGCTGTTGTTTTCCAGGAACCTGACACTGGCCGGACAGGTCATGGTGATGTTACACGGCTGGGGGAAATTGATGGTCATGATCACGTCATATTGACCATCCACGATGGTCGAAAACACGTAGTCGGCCAGAAGCGGGTTCAACCCGTGGTCGAGCTCGAATTTATCAGGCAGCCCGTCCCCGTCCGTATCCTCCAGAATCGGCGAGGTGCCGTTCTGGTATTCCTCGAGATCGGTAAGGCCATCCTGGTCCGAATCGCTGGAATCCGTCTGGTTAAGATTGCCGAAATACTGGATTTCCCAGTCGTCCGGCAGCAGGTCGCCATCAAGGGAAAGCCCGGCTGGCTTGTTCGTGGTGATGGAAAGCGCATCCATTCCGCCCTGGTAGCCGGTAAGCGTCACCGCGGCAAGCCGGGTGGCGGGCACGGCAAACCCGAGCCCGTCGCGAGCCAGGATGCCGTTCAGGCAGACCAGCCAGCGCTGGGTGGCATAGTCAAGCTTGACCGTGACCCGCGTCCACTCGCCTGTCAGGGCGCAGGGCGGCATGTTGGTCAGCGTCACCCACTTGTCGCCCGAGGCACTCAGGCCATCGTAGACCTTGAGAAATCCGCTGGCATCAAACGTCATGAGCGCGCTATCCGCGGGCGTATTTGTATACTCCCCGCAATCAAAGGCCTGGATATGCGTATCCAGCCACACCACCGCCGCATTCGTGATCCCGAAGAACTGCCTGACCTCCACCCGCGTGTTAGCCGAGCTCATCGCCAGCGCCCGGCTACCTTCCCAGGCGGAATTGGTCTGGACAAGCGCGGTACTGGCCGGGGTTGCCTGCCAGAGGTTCTGGCCGTTGATATCGCCGCACTGCACCGTGTTCGTCTCGAACCGCTCCAGAAACGGGAGCCGGGCGAAGGAGTTATAGGTGAAGGGATCCAGCCCGAGTGCCAGCTCATCGCCGTCGATCATCCCGTCGCCATCGCTGTCGACGGGCGGGATGGACAAGGCCGAATAGGGATTACTGCCCATGGCGATTTCAAGGGTATCGCAATATCCATCCCCGTCGCAATCGGGCGCGAGCAGGGTGTCACTGACGATTATGGCGCCCTCGCCCCGGCGGATTTGCAGGCCCACGGTATTGGGATTCACCAGGGGCACGTTGAAGGTACGCGAGGTGTCGGCGCCGCTGCCGGTCAGGAAATTCGCGATCAGATTGGTGGCCATGACCGTCTGGTTGGTCATAAGCAACAGGTCCAGCGCAAGCGAGGCGTTGCTGGAATCCCGGTAGCCAAGCTGCATGACCAGGTTGTTGGTCAGCATCGCGCGGTTGAACAGCATCCCCAAGGCGGCATCATTCGTATTGTCCGGCGAGACCACCCAGGCCGGAAGATTGGTATCCCACTCCCCTGCCCCGGTTTTGAAGGCCGAGCCGAACCAGAGGGGGTAATTCGAGGACACGATATCGTCATTGGTCCCGATATGCTGGTAGCTTCCCCAGGGAATATAGGCATCCTCAAGGGCCAGGGCGGCCGTGAAGGCCGTTCCGCCAAGAAGCGCCATTCCCGTCAGCCAGATTTTCGCGCGAACCGTCAGATGCCGCCAGGTGCGGCGAATTTTCTCAGTCATGTTGTCATTCTCCATTCACTCGGAAAACAGATCACCTGATCCTCAGCACTGGCCCCCGCGGCATAACCACCAGCGCGATTTTGTTCTCGTTATTGTAGTTGTAATCGAGCGCGCAGCGGGGTGGAAGGCCCGTGACCGAGGCAAAGGCGGAACCGTTAAGGGAAGTGTAGCTGGCCAGGATATAGGCGCCCGCCCTGGAGGGCGTGGTACCGGTCAGGACGATCCGGCCGCTGGTGATATCGAGCGAGTCGGCAGTGATCCGGCCTGGTGTGTTCGCCAGCCCGAAAGTGAACGTCTTCCCGGACGGCATGGCGTACGAGGCCAGGCCCGCCACATCCAGCACGGCGCCGGAGGCGATGTCAATATTGGTGCTGGCC
>JBAXRC010000370.1:0-2987 GCA_037131415.1 bacterium
GCGCTGAATAGATTGATCTGCAACTGGGCGGTCTGGAGATGGCGGATCCGGTCCCCCGTGCCCCGCACCGTGCGGGCCAGGCCATCCACCACGCCATCGATCACGTTCCAGTCGAACGCCGCCGACGCCTTGGCGGATACCGTCAGCCAGGCCAGGCCGCAGACCCGGTAGACCTCGCAGGCCCACTCGTCGGCTGCCTGCAGGGGCCGGGAGGCGATCCAGCGGACGCCCCGCCCGGTCATGCGGTAGATCCAGTCCACATCCAGGCTGATGGTCGGGGTGGGGATCAGTTTCTTCAGGAACAGGAAGAAGCCCATGGCCGTGAACAGGAGGATCTGAAGCGTTTCAGATACATGATAGGCGGTATACGGTTCATACTTCACCGGATAGGGTAGCATCGAATACAGGTAGGGCGTGAAGCAGCCGATGAAGATGCAGAAGAAGGCCATGATCCCCATGGCCGCCTGCATGTTCCAGGGCGGGTCCTTGGCAATATCCCACGTCTCCTTGCTGCAGTTGTTTTTGCCGAACCAGATGAAGTACGGCACCTTCAGGCCGGTGTGGAGGAACGTTCCCGCCGAGGCCAGCATCAGGAGGAATGCCCAGGTGGTCTTATGATCCTCGAATCCCGCCGCGACGATCATGGACTTGCTGACGAACCCGCTGAAGAGCGGGAAGGCCGAGATGGACAGGCCGCCGATCAGGGTGAACACGAACGCGCGGGGCATTTTCTTGTAGAGTCCGCCCAGCTCGGTGAACTTGCTCTTGCCGGTCATCATCAGCACGGAACCCGTCCCCATGAAAAGCAGCCCCTTGAAGAGGATGTGGGCGAAGGCGTGGGCGCAGGCGCCGTTGATGGCCAGCTGAGTGCCGAGCCCGACGCCCGCCACCATGTAGCCGACCTGGCTGATGATGTGATAGGCGAGCAGCTTGCGGGAATCGTTTTCGAGCACGGCATAGACCACGCCGTAGATCGCCATGATGACGCCGAGCGGCAGGAGGATTTCCATGCCGGCAAAGCCGCGGCACAGGGCGTAGATCGCCGTCTTGGTCGTGAAGGCGCACAGGAAGACCGAGCCGGTCACCGTGGCCCCGCTGTAGGCCTCGGGCAACCACCCGTGGAAGGGCGGCACGGCGGCGTTGAGGATGAAGCCGATCAGGATCAGCCAGGTGGACAGGTCGGGATTGGCCACATCGACCAGCCCGAAGGAATAGTCGCCACCCGTGGCCTGGTAGCGGAGAATGATGCCGCCCAGCAGGCAAAGGCCGCCCAGCACATGCACCAGCAGGTAGCGATACCCGATCCCCTGCGACTCGCGGCTGCCCCGCAGCCAGATCAGGAAGACGGAGGAGAAGGCCATCAGCTCCCAGAACAGGAACAGGACAAGGTAGTCGCCGGCATAGATGACGCCCAGGGAGCCCGCCACATAGCACCAGGCGGCTGAATGGTCGGCGGCCCGCTTGACGTGCATTCCGTAGAGGCTGCCCAGGACGCACATGAGGCCCATGATATAGCCGAACACCTGGCTCAGCCGGTCCACGCGCCCGAAGGTCAGTTTCCAGTCCAGGAACTGGATCGTCCCGAAGGTGCCGTGGTCAAGGGTGGCGATGCGCGCGAAGGCCAGCAGCGGCACGATCAGCAGCAGGGCGCTCCGTGCCTTGCCGCGCACGAACGGCACCAGCACGGCGCCTGCCAGCAGGATCACGGCGGGATGCAGCCAGAGGTCACTCATCGCCATAATAATCCTCGCGTTTCATGATGCCCAGGTGTCCGAACCATTTCGACACGAAGATAATGAGGACACAGGCGATGAACCCGAACGCCGACCAGAACCCGATTATGTGCTCGGCCTTGGTATGGGCATGCTCCTTGTCGACCAGCAGGAAGTCGCCGAGGACCAGCAGGGCCAGCAGGACGCCGCAGATCCAGATCACGGCCTTGAGATGTTTCTGCAGGAACTCAATGAGGGCGATGATCATCATGTGAGCGCTCCCTTGATGAGATTGATGAAGAAGTCCGGATAAATCCCGATGATCACCGAGACCGACACCGCGATCAGGATCGGCACCAGCATGGCGGGGGCCGCCTCCTTCACGCCTTCATGTCCGTCGCCGGCGGGCGGCGTCCCGAAATAGGCCTGGTAGACGACCGGCGCGAAATAGGCGACGTTCAGGATGGTGCTGGTCAGCAGGATCAGCACGATTCCCAGCTGGCTGGCGTCGATGGCGCCCACCAGCAGGTACCACTTGGTGACGAATCCCCCGACCGGCGGCGCTCCGATCATGCTCAGGGCGGCGATCCCGAAGGCCGCAAAGGTCCATGGCATGGCGCGGCCCAGCCCCTTCATCTCGGAGATGTTCTTGCGGTGCGAGGCCACATAGATCGCGCCGGCACAGAAGAAGAGGGTGATTTTGGCGAAGGCGTGGTTGGCGATGTGGACGATGCCGCCCTCGATGCCCGCCGGGGTGAGGAGGGCGACACCCAGGATGACATAGGAGAGCTGGCTGACGGTCGAATAGGCCAGCCGCGCCTTCAGGTTGTCCTTGCTCAGCGCGATCATGGAGGCAACGAGGATGGTGAACGAGACGAAGTAGGCGGTGGGGATCCCCAGGTTGAAGAGATCCATGGTGTCGACGCCGAACACGTAGAGCATCACCCGGGTGGTCGAGAACACGCCGACCTTGACGACGGCAACCGCGTGGAGGAGGGCGGAGACGGGGGTGGGGGCGACCATGGCGCCGAGAAGCCAGGAGGAGAAGGGGAGCTGTGCGGACTTTGTGAGGCCGGCAAAGGCGATCAGCGCGGCAGGGAGGATCGCGGCGCCGCGTGCGGCGACATTGAGAAACTCGATCGTGGGCGAGGAAGAGGCGGTGCCCGCGGCGACGATGGCGAGGGCGAATCCGAGTCCGCCGAGGGCGTTCATCCCGAGGGCGCGGAAGGCGTTGCGGGTGGCCTCCTCCGTGCCGGTGTAGCCGATCATCAGGAA
>JBAXRC010000371.1:0-2972 GCA_037131415.1 bacterium
AGTACGCGCCCCGGAAAAACCCGAAGGGCACACGCTCCACCACCCCCGCCCGCTCCACCATGAGACCCTGTCCCAACTGGGGAGCCAGATCCTTCTTGGTTAACCCGGCGGGCAGGTCACGCGCAAAGACGGAATTTGTGAACACCGGTGCCGGCGTCTCAACACGGACCACGGTACCGGTTGCCACCATAGCCACCGGCACATTGGTGACAGCCACCACCACCACCGGCGCCACCACCGGCAAATCAACCAGAGTCTGGCTGACCCATAAAATCAATCCCGCTGGCGGCGCAATCCGAAGCCACTCCCCATGGGTGTCGCGGGCCACAACCTTGTCGCCTTTCCGGAGCAGGCCGACATCCCGGAAACCGATGCCAGGTCCCGCGCGGAGCCGAATCTTGTCACCGGTAGCCACGCCATCCTTCACAAACTGGCTCTTGACCCACACGCCCGCGTTTGTGGGCGCCACGACCCCCAGCCATTCGCCCTCGATCCGGGTAACGGCAAGCACCTGACCTTCCCCGACCTGGCCCACCACCTCGGAGGCGGCTTCCGGCCGGACCCGCAAATTCACCTTGTCCGCCTTGGTGCGCACCTCCAAATTGGTCGCCCCCTGGCCGAACGCCGAAATCGCACCAACCACCACCAGCCCGAAAATCAATTTTATGTTCATAGCACGCCTCTTTGCACTTTCACTTTTCCTGTAAAAAGAATTTGAACAGAAGACCGCTAAGCCCGCGAAGGGGAACCCTTATGTGGAGACATCGCTTCGTTAAGCCCGGCTTCCCGGCACAGCGTCTCAATTTCAGACCGGGCCAGGGCGCGGGCCTTGCCTTCCGGCAGCGCCCCCAGGATCAGCGACCCAACGGCCATGCGTTGCAGGGACATCACCCGGAGCCTGAACACCCACACCATCCGCCGGATCTGCCGCTTTTTTCCCTCGCGCAGAACAAACCGGTACTCATCCGAACGGCCGGGCAGGAGCGTGACCTCCTCGGCCCGCATCACCTCGCCCCCCTCTTCCACCCCTTCCAGAATCTGGCGCCGGGATTTCTCGTCCAATGGGTGGTTCAGCCGGACATGATAGATCTTGGCAACCTCATGGCGGGGATGGGTCAAATGAAGGGCCAAGGCGCCATCATTGGTGACAATCATCAGGCCGGAGCTGTCCTGGTCAAGCCGGCCCACCGGGTAAAGCCGCTCCGGAATGCCCGGGAAGAAATCAAGGAAAGTCCGCCGTCCATGGGTATCCTGGCAGGTGCACAGCACCCCCACGGGCTTGTTAAGCATGAAATAAAGCTTGCGCTCGGGGGTGACGGAACGGCCATCCACCTCAATGACATCCGTTTCCGGATTGATGCAGACGCCCTGCTCGATGACGGGACGGCCATTGACGAAAACCCGCCCGTCTGCGATTATTTTTTCGCAGGCGCGGCGGGAGGCTACCCCGCAGGCCGCGAGGTATTTCTGAAGGCGAACCGGCTTATTCAGGCTTTGTTTTGACAAGCCCGAATCCGCGACTGGTGCCTTCTTTCCACTTCCCGCGTTTGCGGAGAAGGTCAACTCGCTCGAATCGCTTAAGGACATTGCGTTTTGTGGCGATTTTATCCGCCGATTTCAAACTTGCATGCTGAGACATGATCGTACTCCAACTGTTTCCCTGTCTTTTTCGTTTCAGGGCGCGCAATAATGTCTAAAACAGGGAAGCATGTCAATGCTTGCGTTGCTTTTTTCACGGGGCTCCAGTATGGTGCCCCTCCAATTGGAGAATCTCAATGTATAAATGGCAACTGGATCGACCCCTGGTCGTGTTTGATATCGAGTCCACCGGGATCAATCCGCGGACCGACCGGATCATCGAATTGGCCGTGGTGAAACTCATGCCACCCAAGGGGGAGCAGGAGCTCCACACCTTCCTCCTGAACCCGGGCATCCCCATCCCCCCCGAATCCACGGCCATCCACGGCATCAAGCCGGAGGACGTGGCCGGAAAACCCCTGTTCAAGGACATCGCCACCGACCTGTACAAGCTCCTGGAGGGATGCGATTTCGGCGGCTACAACATCATCCGCTTCGATATCCCCATGCTGATCGAGGAATTCCTGCGGGCCAGCATCAACTTCAACATGGCCGGCCGCCGCGTGGTCGATGCGCAGCGCATTTTCCATAAACGCGAACCCCGCGACCTCAAGGCCGCCCTCCAGTTTTACTGCCAGGAATTGTTCCTGGAAGGACACCGCGCCGAAGCGGACGCCCTGGCCACCGTCCGGGTGCTCGAGGGACAGTTCTCCCGCTACAGCGACCTGCCCCGGAACATGGATGACCTGGACAAGTATTGCGATCTCAGGGACCCCTCCTGGGTGGACCGCGACGGCAAGCTCCGGTGGCAGAACCGTGAAATCGCCATCAATTTCGGAAAGAACAAGGGTCGGACCGTCAACGAGCTCGCCCGGGTTGACCCCAATTTCCTCAAGTGGATCCTGAAAAGCGATTTCGCCAGCGACACCAAGGAGATCGTCCGAAAACTCCTCAACGGCGAAAAGATCGATCCCATCGGCGGCGGCATCGCCGACCAGCTGGCCGCCGTCCTCAAGGACCCTGAAGTGGAGTGAGAGGGTTCAGGGTTCAGAAATTGGAAATCTGAAATTTCAGATCTGATTCAGCATCTGAAGCACCACGCGCCCCACGGTTTCGAGGCTGTCGGCGCTGAGTTTGTCGATCGTGTCGGCAGAGGTATGCCAGTAATCATTCAGGCCGGGACTGGATCCGTAGTCAAAATCAATCAGATCCACGGCGGGGATTCCCGCATCAAGAAACGGCTGATGATCATCCAGCACGGCATGGTCTGACAATGAGAACCGGCCCCGGACCCCGCACTTTTCAGCCGCCTGAAAAACCCGTGACATCAGGGCGGGCGCGCCATTCCGGGGAATCGTCACCGTCAGGTCCCGGTCTCCCACCATATCCAGAAG
>JBAXRC010000372.1:0-2962 GCA_037131415.1 bacterium
GTTCGTGTATCCCGTTTTCCTGATGGTGGCGGGAAATCTTCCGGCGGGGTTTCTCCTGAAGAAGGTGGCTCTGGCGGCTCCCTTTGCCCTGTTTGTCGGTATTTTCAACCCCCTGATGGATCGTCATGTGGCGGCGGTTATCGGGTCGCATTCGATCACGGGCGGCTGGCTGTCGTTCGCCTCGATCATAGTCCGGTTTTCCCTGACGGTCACAGCGGCGCTGGTCCTGGTGGCCTGCACGGGGATTCATCGCCTTTGTGCGGCGATGGATCGGCTGGGGATGCCACGGGTGTTTGCGGTTCAGCTGCTGTTTTTGTACCGGTATTTCTTTGTCATCGGGGATGAGGGGCTGCGGATGAGGCGGAGCGTGGAATGCCGTTCGCCGGGCGGGCAGGTTCTCCGGTTGCGCATCTACGGGCACCTGATCGGGCATCTGCTCCTGCGGTCGATTGATCGGGCACAGCGCATCTACCGGGCGATGGTGGCGCGGGGATTTGACGGCGAGATCCGGATTTTGCGGCCGACAGGCTGGGGTGGACGGGAGACCGGGTTTGTGGTCGGGTGGTCGGTCTTTTTCCTGGTGGCGCGGTATTGGAATCTGGCGGAGGGGTTGGGGAGTCTCGTGACGCGGAGATAAATCGATGAGTCATCATATAGTCGAAGTAAAAGATTTGTGTTTTGCCTATCCCGACGGAACGGAGGCGCTCAAGGGGGTTTCCTTCCGGATCACCCATGGTGAGTGCGTGGCGGTTATCGGCGGGAACGGCGCCGGGAAGTCCACGTTGCTGCAGCATCTCAACGGTTACCTGATGCCTCAGCGCGGGGCGGTGAGGGTGGGGGATTTCCAATTAACCCGTGAGACGGTGGCGTCCATACGGCGCTCGGTGGGGATGGTGTTCCAGGATCCGGATGACCAGCTATTCATGCCCACGGTTTTTGAGGATGTTGTTTTCGGTCCTTTGAACCTGGGATTATCGGCTGAGGAAGCCGGGAAACGGGCCTCAGAGGCTTTGGAGCGGGTTGGAATGACCCATCTTAAGGGGCGGCCTCCCTACAAGCTCTCGGCGGGCGAGAAGCGGGCGGTGGCGATTGCCACCGCGTTGTCCGGTCTGCCCGATGTGCTGGTGATGGACGAGCCCTCCTCCAATCTGGATCCACGCGGGCGGCGGCGGCTGATGGACCTTCTCCGGTCCTTCGAGCACACCCGTATTATCGCCACCCATGATCTCGAGATGGTGGTGGAACTTTGCAGGCGGGTGATCGTGATGGATGGCGGACAGATCATTGTCGATGGCCCGACCGCGGAACTTCTCGGGAACGAGGCGCTGATGCTCCGGCACGGGCTGGAAAAACCGCATAGCCTGAGGCATCAGCATCCTCATTGAGGCAGTATTCGGTATTCAGAGTCTAGAGTCCAGACACTGAATAACCGCGCCCGGAGGTCGCGGTCCACCTTGATTGAAGCACAGGGTGGTGTTGTCGTGTAATCCCCCACCACAAGGGCTTCGGGTAGGCCTGCTTTTTGTCCCCAACATTTAGTGGTTTTGGGGTGTGTTTGCGCTTGCGGAAATCACTCGTTTCCGGTATCTTTCGACCCTTAATGGATCCCCCTTGGGATGACCCTTTTTCAGGTTCGAAAACAGGCTCCCTTGCGGCGGCGTAAGTTATTCCATAAGAATGAGTTCTAACTATGGCTGAACAACAGAAAAAGAGCGGGGCGTATGACGCGTCCCACATCACCGTCCTTGAGGGTATTCAAGCCGTGCGAAAACGCCCGGCAATGTACATCGGCGACACCTCGGTGCGCGGACTTCATCACCTCGTTTATGAGGTGGTAGACAACTCGATTGACGAGGCACTGGCGGGTTATTGCACCAGCGTGCAGGTGCGGATGAATGCCGACGGTTCCTGCACGATCAATGACAATGGGCGTGGTATTCCCGTGGATATGCACCCGACGGAGAAGCGGCCGGCGGTCGAAGTCGCCCTGACCGTCCTGCATGCCGGCGGCAAGTTCGACAACGACAGCTACAAGGTCTCCGGCGGGCTTCATGGTGTCGGTGTTTCCTGTGTCAACGCCTTGAGCGAGTGGCTGGAAGTGGAAGTCCGCCGCGATGGGCAGATCTATCACCAGCGGTACGAGCGCGGCAAGCCGGTCTCGAAACTGGAAACCATCGGCAAGACCCGCGGTACGGGCACCAAGATCACGTTCCTGCCGGATAACACGATTTTCAGTGCTACCAAGTTCGAGTGGGACATCCTGGCGAACCGGCTCCGTGAGCTCGCGTTCCTGAATGGCGGAATTGAGATCAATTTCTCCCAGGAGGAGCCCCTTCGCGAGGAGACGTTCAAGTTCAAGGGCGGCGTGGTGGAGTTTGTGGAGCACTTGAACCGCAGCAAGGTGGCCATTCACCCCAAGGTTATTTCCTTCACGAAGGAGCGGGACAAGATCGAGGTGGAGATCGCGTTCCAATACACCGACACCTATACCGAGACGATGCTGTGCTTCGCCAACAACATCAACACGATCGAGGGGGGAACCCATCTGAGCGGGTTCCGCTCGGCCCTGACCCGGACGGTGAACGCCTACGCGAAGGCCAACAAGTTGATCAAGGAAGACAAGGAGACGCTCTCGGGCGAGGATATCCGCGAAGGTATGACGGCGGTGATCAGCGTTAAGTTGCCCGGTCCCCAGTTTGAAGGACAGACCAAGACCAAGCTGGGTAACAGCGAGGTGGAAGGCATTGTGGCTTCGGTGGTGAATGACGAGCTGGCCACCTATCTGGAAGAGCATCCCCCGGTTGCCAAGCGGATCATTGAGAAAGCCCTGTTGTCGGCCCGTGCCCGCGATGCAGCCCGCAAGGCCCGCGACCTGACCCGCCGCAAGGGCGCGCTGGATTCCGCGGCGCTGCCGGGCAAGCTGGCCGACTGCTCCGAGCGGGATCCCGCCCTGTGCGAGCTG
>JBAXRC010000373.1:0-2956 GCA_037131415.1 bacterium
CGCTTGATCACAAACAACGACCACTACCTACGGCAATTGACTTTACAACCTACCGGGGCATCCCTGCAACCGTGAGCAAGCATATCGAGGTGTATGGACTGCTATTTCTTCAGCAAATCCCTGATTTCTGTCAGCAATTTAACATCTTCCGGTGGCTCGACTGGGGTGGCGGGCTTCGCCGCCTCCTTCTTGCGCATCGCGTTCATGCCCTTGATCATCAGGAAGATGGCGAAGGCCATGATGATGAAATCAATAACGGTGTTGATGAATAGCCCATAGTTGATCGTAGCCACACCGGCCCCCTTGGCCTCGGCCAAAGTCCTGAACGGCCCCTTGGCCGAATCCAGGACGACGAATAAATTGGAGAAATCCACGCCGCCCATGAGCTTTCCGATTGGCGGCATCACCACATCAGCCACGAGGGACGTGACAATCTTGCCGAATGCCCCACCGATGATGATCCCGATGGCCATATCCATCACATTGCCCCTCATCGCGAACTGCTTGAATTCCTGTGCTATACTCATGCGTGATCCTCCTGATATTTTTCAAGCCCCATTATACACCTGACCAAAACAAACACAATCAGGTCACCTCTGATAGAGCCGTCAGGATTTACCTGATGGCGTAGAATATATAACGAACGGGCATCCTGCTGGGGCGAGAGGGGGACGGGTTATATGTAATTGGATATTGGCACTTGTGACGGCGCAAGATTCAGCATGCCTCCCCGGAAAAAAACCTGTAACAGACTGAAACAATATATTATTTTCACGCCCCATGAAAACCACACACTCTAGATTGCTCTATCCTGGACTTCTCGCTCTCCTTCTCTGCTCAGCCTGCACGACGCCCAAAGGGCCGGACGCCCTTAATGCGCCCGCACGCGCCCGCCTCTCCCAGGCTGCCATCTCGGAGTGGCAGAACCAGAAATTCTCCATGTTCATCCATTTCGGACTCTACTCGTTGCCCGCCGGCGTCTGGAAGAACGAAAAAATATCGAATGGCTACAGCGAACAGATCAGGGGCCATGGAAAAATCCCTAAGGAAGAATACCGGGCGCTTGCCAGGTCGTTCAACCCCGCGCAATGGAATCCCGATTCCATCGTGACACTGGCCAAACAAGCCGGCATGAAATCAATCGTGATCACTTCCAAGCATCACGACGGCTTCTCCATGTTTCATACCGCCTTTTCCGATTTCAATATCGTGGATGCCACCCCCTTCAAGCGTGACGTGATCAAGGAGCTTTCCAACGCCTGCCGGAAACAGGGCATGAAGTTCGGCGTCTACTTCTCCCTCATTGACTGGGACTTCCCGGGCGCACTCCCCATCTCGGGTCACAACAGCGACGGCATCCCACCCCTGCATCACCAATTCAATCTCAACCAGGTCCGGGAACTGATGACCCGCTACGGCACTATCTCCGAAATCTGGTTCGACATGGGCAAGCCGACCTTCCAGCAAAGCAAGGAGCTTGCCGACCTCGTACGCAAGTTCCAGCCCAACTGCCTGATCAGCGGACGGCTCTGGAACGACCAGGGCGATTTTGCCGTGACAGGCGATAACGCCGCCCCCGACTTCAAGATGGGCACCCTCTGGCAGTCCCCTTCCTCAATGTTTGACGAAACGTGGGGTTACCGTTCCTGGCAGGAGCGGGGCGAGGCGAAAACAAAAGCCCTTGAAAAACTGACCAGCCTGATCAAGGTGACGGGAAACGGCGGTAACTACCTGCTCAACATCGGCCCCATGGGTACCGGTGAGATTGTCCCCTTCGAACGCGAGGTGCTCACCCTGATCGGAAACTGGTTTGCCCGGAACGGTGAAGCGATCACCGGCACCACCCCCAGTCCCCTGCCAGAGCAGGCCTGGGGAGTCATAACGGCAAAGCCCGGAAAATTATTCCTGCTTGTGCTGAGGGTCCCGCAGGATGGCAAGTTACTGTTGAAGGGGCTGAAATCAAACTGCAAACAAGCGTACCTTCTTTCGGACCGGTCCAATAAACTCGCCACCACACCGACCGCCGAGGGATGCCTCGTCAACCTGGGCACCCCATCACCCGCGACCGACCTGGTCAAGGTGATTGCTTTTGAATATTCCGGCATCTTGGATTACATCCCCGCAGGGGCCCTGTCACCCGCGACAGACGGCAGTTACACGCTGAATTATGCTAACGCCACAAAATATCACAGCTACAGCGGAATTGAATACTACTCAACAAAACCCACCGTGATCAAACTGGAATGGCAATGCCTGGCCGCCGGGGAAAGCACTTATGACTTGACCCTTTGCTATACACGGAAAGACATGGAGAAGAAACTGCAGCTTACCGTGAACAAAAAGCCCTGCGAAGTCCTGTTGGAAGAACAGGCCGCTTCGCCCCAAGGCGACATGATCAAAAGAATCAAGGGTATCAAGTTGAAGGGCAATAGCCTCAACACAATCCAGATACAACTTGCCGACCAGTCCAACCCGCACAAGGACCTGGAACTCTCCGGCCTGACCCTCAAGTTGAGCAAGCCGGAATGATTTGAAGATCCAGTATTCGCTGCCGGGCGGCTAAAAAAACTCATTTCTTCAACAATTCCTTCAGCGAACGGTAATCTGTCTTGCCTGTACCCAGCAGGGGAATTTTCTCCACCCGCCGTATGTCACGGATATTGTGGATTGGCGACAGGCCGGCCTCGCGAATGCGATTGTTGACGTCCTCCCGACCGAGATCGAGGGTTGTGAACAGCACGATCTCGGGGTTGAGGTCCGCCGCCGTGGCTTCCACCGCCAGAACGGGCTCCTCGTCGCTCGGTTTCCCGTAGCAGCGAACCATGGCCTCCTCGATAGCAGGCAGGGAAACCATCTCACCGCCAAGTTTGACAAAGCGCTTCAAGCGCCCTGAAAACACCAGCATCCCGTCAGCCCGCTCCAGCACCAGGTCGCCGGTCCGGTACCATGTCTTTCC
>JBAXRC010000374.1:0-2952 GCA_037131415.1 bacterium
TCACCGATCAGCTTGCCCGCCACGCCTTCACGACGCTCGATCTGGCGCGTCACGGCATTGACGTTGGACAGAATGCCGCCCACCTCGTCCAACATCGGGACCGCCGCCTTTCGGAAATCGTCCACCATCTTCTTGGCCGCCTCAATCAGCTCAACATCCTGGACGCATTTGATATAGTCTCCTGACTTCAGTACGGGCCGCGCGGAGTTACCCAGAGTGATGTCTACAAACGAATCACCCGCCACCTCGAATTTCTTACCGACCTTGGCAATGGAGTCATCCCTCACAAACTTCCCGAACTTGCCCTTCAGGATAAGGGTGGTTTCCATGCCGCCGTCATCCGACGGGACAATCGGCCCAACCCGACCAGCCAGGGTGCTGAGAATCCTGACTTCCGCACCTTCCTGCAGCCCGTAGGTCCCCTTGTTGATGTCGAACTTGGTCTTCAGCACCAGGTTCTTGTCAAACCAGCCCTGGGCATGTCCGGCAATGTAGATGCCGGCAATCAGCAAGCCCACGCACAGCAGGACAAACCCACCGGCAATTTCGTTCGCATAGCGGAATCTATAAGATTGACTCATACGTCATTCTCCCGGCTGCTTCAGGCAACCGCAATTTTTTCACCATCCATCCGGAACCAGCGTGCATTCGCCAGTTCGCGGCACCCTTTTATCCGCACATCATCCGAACACCATAGCACAGACACGCCTCTGTGCGTGACCTCGCATACCACCTCGATCAACTTCTGGAAATCCGCCTTGGGCGCGCCGAAGAATGGACGCTCCAGTATAATGAGATCGGGGGTCCCGACAAAAGCACGAACCCATTCCAATTTCCGGAGCACCATGTTGTGGACCCGGGTTGGACGGGCATCAGGAATGGGATCAATCCCGAAGCGCCGCGCCAGCCCACAGGCTTCCTCCTGGACATCCTTGAGGTCCCGGCCGGAATGATAGCACTCCGACAGGCAGAGGTTCTCCATCACATCAAGATTGGAAATCCACCCATAATGCTCGAATACCCGCCGGATCCGGCCCCGGTTCTGGGATTGCCGGGTGGCCCCCATCTGCGCCCAATCCTCGCCATTGAAAAAGACATGCCCCTGGTCCGGGTTGATCAACCCCTGCGCCAAGGCGGCCAGCGGGGTATGTTCACGCCCCTCCTCAAGCTCGATCAGGGCGACCTCGCCCCGGTTCAGCGAAAAATCAATGTCCGACAGGCCGCACACCTGTGACGATACCGAACGGATCGTCACTCCCTTCAATTCCAATATGACCTTTGAGTCCTGCATGATACTTAAATATACGTCAAAACCGATACAATGACCATCACCACCAGAACCGCCAGATTTGCCCGCACCACGGTCTTCGTCACCGCCTGGGGAATATCCGTTGCCACGCCCTCAACAGAAAGGCCCTCGTTGGCGGCAATCACCCCGGTCAGAAGTCCGGGAAGCAGGGTTTTGGCAAGGACATTGAACACATCTGCAGGCGTCACAACGCCCACCACGCTAAGCAGGAAAACACCGGGATCGCCCGGCCCTGTCCCGAGGAAGGCGCCGAAAAGGTAACCGCTTCCCAAGGCAAACACCCCGAACAGGATTGCCAGCCCGAACACGGACAGCGACATGGCAATCGCGCGCGGCATGACCAGGAAGACCATGGGATCAAGCCCCTGCGCATCCAGGACATCCACTTCCCGGCGCACCTTCATTCCCGCCAGCTCAGCCGCCATGGCCGTGGCACTGCGGCCAATCACGATGAAATTCACAAGCAGTGGCCCGACTTCACGGACAATCACCGTAACCAGCAACGGCCCCAGAAGTTCCGACTGGCCAAGCCGCCCCATCCACACCTGGGCCTGAACCACCACTGAAATTCCTGCCAGAAGAGCCACAACCGCCACAAAACCGATGGCGTCATACCCGGTAAAGACAATCTGCCGCACCAGAATCACCCGGGTCGGCAAAGCCCATGAGGAGGGACGCAAGGCAAGCGAAACGACCGCCGTACTGAGGGAAGCCAGGCGGCAAAGCCGTATATATAACTCAATCGCGCCCTTACCTGTAGAAGCCAAAAAAGACATCTCATGAGGCTAACGGCGAGGCTTTCCGCCTTCAAGCCTAATTTGATGTCTGGATGAAGTCTTGCCCCCCCCAATAAAAACCTGCTAATCATGTCGCATGCCTGAAATTTCAACCATTGCGGGGGAGAAGGTCACCTGGGGCCGGATAGGACTTGTCGCCGCCGCCATCCTGCTGGCCCGGATCGCCTATCTGATCTGGTTCTGCCCCTACGAACTGGCGGCGGACGAGGCCCAATACTGGGACTGGTCACGGCGGCTCGACTGGTCCTACTACAGCAAGGGTCCGGCAGTGGCCTGGCTGATCGCCCCCAGCGTCCATCTCTTCGGCATCACCGAGTGGGCTGTCCGACTCCCTGCCGCACTGGCCGCCTTCGCTTCCATGCTGATTCTCGCGCGTTTCGCGGTCTCCGCCTCCGGCGGGAACCTCCGGGCCGGCTGGATCGCCATGCTTCTGTTCACGCTGCTCCCCGTGTTCCTTGGCACCGCCCAGTTCATGACCATAGACGGCCCCTACTACGCCTGCTGGCTCATCGCCGCCTTCACCGGCTGGATCATGGCACGGGAGAACCGCCAGTCGCCCGGCTGGTTCCTCCTGCTGGGGTGCCTGATCGGCATCGGCATGCTCTGCAAATACACCATCCTGCTGCTGCTCCCGGGACTGATCGTCTATTTCATCCGGCACGGGCAGCTCCCGAAAGGACAGCGGACCATCCGCCTGCTCGCCCTCCTCGCCGGACTGATCCTCTGCTCCCTACCCATTTATATCTGGAACCACCAGCATGGGTGGCCCACCATCGCCCACCTGATCGGCGCCATGCGCCTCCCGGGCGGCGATGTCGCTCCCGACAGCAACTGGCGCTATAATCC
>JBAXRC010000375.1:0-2951 GCA_037131415.1 bacterium
GTCCCAAATAGTCCAACATGGCGATCAACGAGGTGAGAGGCCCCTCTCCACTCAGTGTCACTTTGTAGTCCAGCCAAACCCCCGCACCGGGATCGCCCTGCTTTTCCACGCTAGAGGAACCGATGACAAAGCCGAATTTCTGAGCAACATCACTAACACACAGGGACAGATCGGCAGCCCTGTCCTTTGCCACACCAGGAACAATAAACGGCTTCAAGACCTGCTGGGCCATACGCTTTGTCTGTTCCAATCCCGGAATCAGACTCAACAGGCTACTCCGCTGAGCCAGAAGCCGCTCCTGCTTCCGCTCATAGACAAATCCGCAAAGGAGCATCGCGAGAATAACCACCGGCGGCACGATAAGACAAACCGCCAGTTCCCAATGACCCGTTTTGACCTTGTTTTGATTCATTTAAGGTCCTTCTCCAAGAGTCCGGTAAACCGCCAGTCCAGAAAATCCCGTCCCTCCAGATTGACCCGCGCACTATTCTCGGACGTGATCTGTTGAATCCGGTTCTTCAACAGCGATGAACCCTCCCAGCGAGAAATCACACTCGGCTGGGTCAACCCGACATCCCGCTTCAGGGCAACGGGCACATACACATCCATCTTGACTGTTCCCCCGTCACCATCCAGGGCCAGCCGCCCCAAATCCACCCCTTGCGGCAGGGCTTCCGCAATCCCAAGCACAATGGCCGCCGAATTCTGTCCCTGTGCCTTAAACTGCATCACGGCATCCAACGATGATGACAGGCCAACCAACTCTAAAGTAACCTTCTTCTGGTATTCCGCCACGCTCTTCACTTCGGGATGTTGCTTCAGAAAAATCCGCTCCTTCTCATCCATCGCCACGCGGCGCGCAGACAAATCAACCATCGACCCGGTCAGGGAGTACGCCACCCCGGCAATGACCACAATCGCCACCGTCAAATAGATGAACACCCATCGAAACCAACGCCGCCTTTTTTCAAGCGACAAAACCTGCTCGCGGGCCATATTTAACTGATACATCTGCATTTCAGGCCCTCCTTGTCGCCAGCCCGATGGCTGGCACCAGCAATGAGGCATTGGTGGTCGATCCGGCTAGCAATTCCTTCACACGATGGTCCCTGATCGTCATCGCCTCCAGTGGATTCCACACCTCCACCGACACATTCAAATCCTTCCTCACGTGCTCGATAAATGCCCCTGACTCCGGAACCTCGCCCGTCAGCAACACGCGTCTGGCGCTATCCCAATCCAACTTGAACTCGCTGTATTTCAAGACATCCCGAATATTTTCACTAAGAAAGCCGGGGGACTGCTCCCACGTTGAAGCCCGGCAAAATACGGTATAGGGATAAATCCCCCCCAATTTCCGGATCACGATCACATCGGCCGAATGGGGCGTCATGTTCACCAGGCACACCGAGGCCTCACCGGCGTGATCATCCAACTGCATAAACAGATTCGCCACCGCCATGGCCCGGACATCCACGATAACGGGATCCAACCCTGCCAGCGTCAAGATCGACACCTGTCGCTCCACATCCTTGACTGGCGCGGCAGCCAGGACCCCCTCGATCACGGGATTCCCCGCTATGGGGTTTCCCGGAGCCTTCTTCTGAATATGCCAATCCACCGACACCTTGTCCCGTGTGAGTTGCAATGCCTCTTCCGCCTGCAAGGTTAACGCTGATTTCAACTCGGCCAATGACATCGCGGGGATCTTGAAATAGCGCATCACCATTGCGGAACTCCGGAGCGATGAACAAACCATTTTGGTTGGCATCCGGATCGTCCGCCAAAAATTCTTGAGCGCCAACGCAATGTCCTTTTCCGAGGCCGCTGCATCGTAAGGAACCCAGCCGACATGGGTGATGACAGGGGTGTCCGCCCCTTTTTGAATCACCCGTGAGGCCGTAATATGAGTGTCGCCCAGATGAATGCCGGCGATATCGGATGTAGACCAACTGATCACAATACATTCTCCAATCTATTTCACCCTAACCCTCTCCCCTGAAGGGAGAGGGAAACCCTCACCTGCCCCCTCTCCACTTGGGAGAGGGTTGGGGTGAGGGGCATTCACGACCAGCACACCTTACTGAATAAGCGATCCGCCCCACGCGCCGTTCTGATCCACCGTTACGGTCTTCCCGGCAGCATCTCCACCGGACGTTCCGGTTGCGGTGAACAAATAATTGCTCGTGGTCACCGTTGTCAGGGCATAGCCGGCATCCGTAAAGTACTTCCCGGCCAGATCACCATTCTTAACCGTCAGATTGGTGACGTTATTCATGGTCTGCCCCGCCAACCCGGTGGGCCATCCGCCGAATTCAGCCTTGTAGACCTGAAACGCCGTGCGAATTGTTCCCAAGCCTGCCTGAGCTTCCGTCGCCATGGCGCGATTCTTATTCCCGGTCATCAACGGAATCGCCACAGCCGCCAGAATCGCCACAATAATCGCCACGACCATCAATTCAACCAACGTAAAACCAGCCTTATTTTTCCTGTTCATCGTCATTCTCCTTTTTTCTGTTTGTTGACTACTTTCGTTCTCTCCCAAAAAAGCTTTAGTAATATTCGACATCCACCTCCTTACTCTATGGCGTCGACAAAACCGCCACCCTCCATTATTCAACCGTGTCCGAACACTGAATACTGAAAGCTTCTTTTCTGCCCTCTACCGCATACTTCCCGCCGCACTAAACACCGGCAGATAAATCGCCATAACCAGCAAAAGAATAAGCCCACCGAACACAGCGATGATTATAGGCTCTAAAAGCGAAATCGCCACCATAATCGTGCCTTCCACCTGATCCTCATAGACATCGGCCACCTTCGTCAACACCTCGGGAAGGCGGCCGGACGACTCGCCCACGCCCACCATCCGGGCCACCAACCGCGGAAACACTTTTTTATCCAGGCTGGCCGCAATACTATTCCCCGCCATGATCTTATCGCGGGTCGCC
>JBAXRC010000376.1:0-2946 GCA_037131415.1 bacterium
GCGTTACGCATTGCCGTAAACGAGGAGCTGGTGGCGCTCGACAATTTCCTGCGGGTGCTTCCCGACTGCGTCAATCCCGGAGGCCGCATCGCCATTCTGACGTTTCATTCAGGCGAAGACCGGCGGGTGAAGAAGGCCTTCGAGGCCGGGTTGCGCGATGGCCTGTATGCCGATATCACCCCTGATCCGATCCGCCCAAGCCCCTCCGAAGTCTATGACAACCCCCGCGCAAGCTCGGCGAAACTACGCTGGGCGAGAAGAGCCCTGTGAGAAATGAAACAATGTATCCATTGTTTCCTCAGCCACCAGAGCCCCTGTCATCAGGACTTTCCTGAGTCTTCGCCTGATACTCCCTTCCAGCGCGCCAGATGGCCACCAGATCCTGTCACCCGGAATCTAACCGTATACGTAAGCGGTCAGTTATAGGGGGGATGCCCCGCCACCTTGCGTGGCGGGAACCGAGTCTTTTTGCGACCCGTGGCACAAGGCCACGGGGACGCCACCCTGTAACTGACCCCGTGCCTCCTCTTTTCTCACTTCACCAGCTTCAACTTGTTCTTCGCGGCTTTGCCTTCAGCGGACCGAGGTGCTGTCTTGGCGAGGTGTTCGAGCAGGGCGACGCCAAGCGCCTTCTCGTCACCCGCCATTTCGGCGAAATGGAACCCCACATAGAACAGGTCGGACGCCTCCAGCGTCTTGTCCTTCTTCAGGCGCTCGGCAAGCTTGAAGGCCGGCACACGGAGCAACCCCTGCAGGCCGCGCAGGGCATGGTCCTCGGCGCGCCGGTTCGGGGTAATGTCCTTGGGCGACACCTTGAGATTACAGACACTCAAGGCGTAGCGCGCCTCGTCATCGAACCGTTCCGAACTGGTCAGGCGCCGCAGGCAGGCAATCGCCGCCGCCCAATGCTTGAGCTTCTTCTGTTCCAGCCCCGCCGCCAGGACCAGATCGTCCGCCGCGGCAGGGTTGGCGTTGCGTAACGCGTACAGCAGAGCTTCATGGCGAGGCAGGCCTTTTCGCAGATCCGCCGCCGCCAGAGCCGCCAGCCGCTTGAAGCGCTTGGCGTCGATGGCCTCGCTGTGGGGTTTCAGGATCTTCGCCAGAGACCAGGCCGACTCCGGGTCGGTTTCCTTTTCCAGCGCATCCAGCAGTAGCTTGGTTGCACTCTTGTGCCCCGACAGCGCCCCAGCAGCAACCTCGCGCACATCGGTGTCGGGGTGTTTCAGAAACCTCAGCAAGCGCGAGTTGGCCGTCGCCGTATCCTCCAGGGCAAGACGTCGAACCGCGAAGGCACGCACCGGGGTATGCGCGCTCTCCAGGAGGGCAGCCCAGTCAACCCCGGCCGCCGGAACGCGCGACAGGATGTCCAGCGCATGCCGCACGAGTCCCTCGTCCGACTCCGCCAGATAGGGCGCGATCTGCCGCGCCACGGCCGCCGCGGCCGAACCCTCGGGGGCGAGGTTCTTCAGGCCGATCAAGGCATGACGGCGGACATAGAGCGAATGCCGGGGCGCGGCATAGCCCAACAGGATCTTAAGCGCGCCGGCATCGCCAATGGTCCCCAGCAGGAGCAGGCAGGAGGTAGTGACCCGCTCATGATCACGGACCCGCGCCTCCTTGATGAAACTGCCCAGTTGCGCATGCAGGAGCGCCCTTGCCTTCGGCGTGATGCCGGTCATGTGGCGCCGCACCGCCTCGCAGACGGCCTTGGCAAACTCGAAATCGGGATCGAACAGCAGGGTGAGCACCACTTCGAAGGCGGCCTTGGTATGGATCCGGGCCAGGAGGTCCGCCATCAACAGGCGGTCGGCGGGCTTGGCCCCTTCGAGCCGGCGCCGGATTTCAGGGACAACGCGATCCCCGGCCCCGGCGGCCAGGGCCACGGCCCGCAGCTTGAGCTCCATCGACTCGGCATTCAGCAACGGCAACACGTGCGGTACTGTCGCCGCGGCGTCCATCGCCTCGAGCGCATCCAGGATGTGTCCGGCCAGAACCGGGTTCGCGTCCTGAAGCAACTTGCCCAACGCGTCGACCACGGCGGCCTCCTTAGGCTTGAGTTCGCCGAGCACGATGACCGCCGCGTGCCGGCGCATGGCGTCCGGCGATTCCAACAACCCGCAGATCCTGCGCAACGTCGTATCCATAACGAGACGTTAGCAGAGGAGGGTAGGGGATGCAAGAGGACACCCCGTTCACTCCGTCACTCCTGAGGTCACACCTTGATTGACAAAGAGCAGGCGTTCTAATACTATTGATCCCGTTTTCAACTTCTAAAGGAGAATAAGCATGTCGTATATTATTTCAGACAAGTGCACGAAATGTGGCAGTTGCGCGCCAGTTTGCCCGCAGGAAGCCATTGCCGAGGGTGACAAGCAGTTTGTGATCGACGCTGACAAGTGCGTGGATTGCGGGCTGTGCGCCGGCGAATGCCCGGTGGAAGCCATTTCTCCTGCGTGATGTCAGACGGATATAGTTTTCTGTTCGGCCCAGTACGCTCACGGCGGCTGGGCCGTTCTCTTGGCATAGACCTCGTGCCCCTGAAGGTCTGTACCTATAATTGCCCCTATTGCCAGGTGGGAGTTACCACGGACAAAACGCTGACCCGCCGGGAGTATGTTCCGGTGTCGGCTGTCCTGTCCGAATTCGAACACTGGCTTGCCCATGACGGGAAGGCGGATTGCGTTACGCTGGCGGGGGGCGGGGAACCCACCCTGCATTCCCGGTTCGGCGAGGTGATCGAAGCGATTGGCGCCCAGTCCGGGTTGCGCCGCATCCTGCTGAGCAACGGCTCCCTGTTTTTCCTGCCGGAGGTGCGGGTGTCTGCCGCGAAGGCCGATGTGGTGAAGGCCACGCTCAGTGCCTGGGATACAGTCTCCTACCAGGCGGCCCATCATCCGCACCCGCAGCTTGGATTTGAAGCGTTTGTTGCGGGACTCCAGGCCATGC
>JBAXRC010000377.1:0-2889 GCA_037131415.1 bacterium
CCATAATGGGCTCCGTCGTAGCGGGCCAGATTGCTCGAGGCCTCGCAGGGGGCGATAAGGTAGTAGGTGGGCACGCCATACTTGGCGTGGGGCAGTTGGATGTCGTGGACGGTGGCGCCGGCGGCCTTGAAAACGGCAAATGCCTCTTCCACGCCGCGGGCCACTTCAGGGTCGAGGCCGGCGGCAAAATGCTCCGGCACCCGGCCGATGCGCACGCCCAAGAGCGGTTGATCGAGTTGCGTGCTGTACCGCGGCACTCCCCCGGTCAGCGAAGTGGCATCGCCAGGATCGTGGCCTGCGATCGTCTCCATGATCAGCGCGCAGTCGGCGGCGGAGCGGGCCATGGGGCCGATCTGATCGAGGCTCGAAGCAAAGGCGACCAGCCCGCGCCGGCTGACTCGGCCGTAGGTGGGCTTGAGGCCGACACAGCCGCAAAACGAGGCCGGCTGGCGGACCGAACCCCCGGTATCGGAACCCAACGCCGCAATGGCCGCATCCGCCGCCACCACCGCCGCCGAACCGCCACTTGAACCGCCCGGCACAAAATCCGTGTTCCAGGGATTACGGGTGACACCATAGGCCGAATTCTCCGTTGTGGAGCCCATGGCAAACTCATCCATGTTGGTGCGCCCGAGGAAAACGGCGCCTTCCGCCCGCAACCGCGCAATGGCGGTGGCGTCGTAGGGGGCAACATAGCCCTTGAGGATTTTGGAGCCGCAGGTGCAGGGCTGCCCCTTGACGTTCAGCACGTCCTTGACCGCAATTGGAACGCCCAGCAGGCGCCCCTTCTGACCCCTGCCCCGGGCTTCGTCCGCCGCGCGGGCCTGCGCCAGCGCGCTGGCTTCATCCACCGTCAGATACCCGTGCAGGCGGCCATCCACCCTGCGGATCGCCTCCAGTACGGACTGAACGACGTCTTCGGAACGGCATTCCCGCCGCTCCAGCCGCTCCAGCACTTCATGTATGGTCAAGGTATTCAGCATGGTCACTCAAGACAGTCG
This sequence comes from bacterium, assembly GCA_037131415.1. Taxonomy (GTDB): domain Bacteria; phylum Verrucomicrobiota; class Kiritimatiellia; order CAIKKV01; family CAITUY01; genus JAABPW01. The sequence goes on from JBAXRC010000377.1 coordinate 1,002, forward strand.
CCTCAGTGCCCGCCGGAAGTCTTCAAGCCAACCACACCCTCGGTCTGGCTCAGCTTCGTCCAGGTGAAACCATAGATGGCAATCAACAGGAAGCACACCAAAGGCATCCAGAAGGAAACCGACATATTGTAGACATCCCCGAGATGCCCCATGATTTTAGGCATGAGCGCACCGCCGGTGATCGACATGACGATAAACGCCGCCGCCTTCTTCTTCGACTGGTGACCCAGGCCGTGAATACCGAGGGCGAAAATCGTGGGGAACATGATCGACATGAAGAAGAATGACAGGAATACGGCCGCCACGGAAATCCAGCCAAGCTTGAGCACCACGATGCCGCAGAGCACCGCATTGACCAGCGAGTAAGTCCCGAGCACCTTGTTGGCCGGTGCCTTGCTCACAAGCGCCGAACCCACGAAACGGCCCGAACAGAACAAGACAAAGGCAACCAGCCCCTGCAGCCGGGTCGCACCCTTCTCGTTTACAAAGTACTGGGTGATGCCATCCAGTTCTTTCGGCACGACATTACCATGCACCAACCAGCCATCGGCGATCGCCTTCGAAACTGCCGGCATTTCCGCAATGACGTAATTAATGAAGAAACTGAAGATTCCGGCCTGGGCCGCGACATACAGGAACTGCGCCAGCGTTGCCGACGAGAAGTGAGGGTGCGCCCAGATGTTATGATGCGTGATTTTGCGTGCCGAGGGAATAATGAGCAACGCGGGAATGAGAACCCCGATACCGACAATGGCAGGAACCAAGCGGTCCACAGTCAGTTTCGCAACCCCGCAGGCAGGAAGGATCAAATTGAGGATCATGTAGGCGGCAAAACCCATCACGGCGATATTGCAGAACATCAGGAAATAGATCAGTCCGCGATTATAAAACTTGCCCTCATGCATGGAAATCTCGTCGGAAGGCCCGGCCTCATCCGTGTGATACTGGTCCTCGGTCTTGATGTCAGGTACATAGGCGAAATAGAAGAAAACCGCCAATACCAGAACCACGACGGCGATCCCCACGTACGGGATATAGAGCTGGCCCTGCGCCACCTCGACCCCGCCGGCGGAATAGAAATACATGCCGCCAACGATCGGCCCGAGGATCCAGCCGATTCCATTGAACGATTGGGCGAGATTGATGCGTGCCGCCCCGCGATCCTTGGGTCCGAGCAGGGTCGTATAGGGATTCGCCACTGTTTCCAGAACGGTCAACCCCATGGCAATCAGGCAGACGCCCAGAAGAAACGCCCAGAAGGTGGCAATATGCGTCGCAGGAAGAAACCAGAACCCACCCAGCGAGACGAGCAGCAGTCCGAAGATAATGCCGCCCTTGTAACCGATGCGCCGGGTCAGCAGGCCTGCGGGCAGCGCCATGATGGTATAACCCATGTAATGCGCGAACTGGACCCAGGCTGACTGCGCCTTGGTCAGGTGCAATTGATCCTGGAAATGCTTGTCCATGGTATCAATCATGCCATTGCAAAAGCCCCACAGGAGAAAGAGTGATGCCACCAGGAAGAAAGTGACCGTCATGTTCTTTCCATCCGGCAGAATAAATAAGCCCCGCTGTTCTGTACTCATGGTGTATTTTCTTCCTTTATGATAACCTTTTGAACCAACAGAAATTTCTGAATCTATGCGCCGAACCCCCTGCCGTCAAGGCCAATCAGCCCCGCCTCAAGGCGGGGGTAGCCGACTGAAGGAACTGATCGATATCAGCATCGGTGTGGGCGGCGGAAACGAAGCCAACTTCGAACTGCGAGGGAGGCAGATAGATGCCGTGATCGAGCATGGCATGGAAAAATGCGGCATGGGCTTTGGTGTCGCAACGCTTCGCATCGACCAAATTATTCACAGGGCTGGCGCAGAAATAGGGCGTAAAC
>JBAXRC010000378.1:0-2880 GCA_037131415.1 bacterium
GGGGGGCTGACGACCTCGGAGGTGCTGGCGAAAGGGAAGCCGATGCTGATCATCAATCCTATTCCGGGCCAGGAGCAGCGGAATTGCGAGGTGGTGCTGGAGTCCGGAGCGGCGGCAAGATTGTTTGAGGTTGAGGACACCTATTTCAAGGTTCGAACCCTGCTCCAGGATCCGTCACGGCTGGCCCAGATGGGGAGAAATGCCCGGAAACTGGGTTGCCCGAAGGCGGCGTCCGCCATTGTGGCGAATATCCTGTCTTAAGATTCTTCCGTGGCAAGGGCGGGGAGGAAGAGGGTGAACGTGGTGCCTTCACCGATTTTGCTGGTGACATCAATCCAGCCCCCGTGCTGCTTGACAATGCCATAAACCGTGGGCAGGCCGAGGCCCGTTCCCTTTCCGGCGGCCTTGGTGGTGTAGAAGGGCTCAAACAGGTGCGGCATGATTTCGGGGGCGATCCCGACTCCTGTATCGCGGATCGCGAGGCACGCATACTGGCCGGGCTGCCACTCAAGACCACCGGTATCCGCTTCTTCCTGGGTTACGGTGCGATTGAGTGACGTGATCAGGATCTGGCCGCCCTGGAGCATGGCATCCCGGGAGTTGATGACAAGATTGAGAATCACCTGTTCGATGCGTCCGCCATCGCACTTGACCCGGGCCAGGTTGGGATCCAGGTTGAACTCGATGATAATGCCGCCGGTCATCAGGCGGTTCAGCATCTTGCCCATGTTCCGGGCCAGGTTGTTCAGGTCGATGGAGGTGGGGCTCATGGCATCCTGACGGCTGAAGGTCATGAGCTGGCGAGTCAGGGATACGGCCCGTTGTGCAGTTTTCCGGATTTCATCCACTTCCGCGTACCGGGGATCCTGCTCGTGGATGGAGGTCGACAGCAGTTCGGATGCGAGGATGATGGATTGAAGGATGTTGTTGAAGTCGTGGGCCACGCTGCCTGCCAATTGCCCGATGCATTCCATTTTCTGGGACTGGATCAATTGGCGATGGAGGGTCAGTTCCCGGGTCACATCCCGCAGGGAGAGGATGACGCCCGTTCGGTTTCCTGTTCGCCGTTCGATCAGCGGGAATGCGAAAATGTTGAAATCAAGGATGCCCCGGCTTGTTTTGCATTTCTGGTATGACTGCTCCGCCTTCCCGGTGCGGAGGGTGACTCGGGCGGCACAGTCCGTATTCGGACTAACGCAAGTGTCGAAAAACTCCCCCCACGATTTCCCGGCAAACGGGAGCAGGGCAGGGAAGAGACGCTCAACGGTCGGGTTGGCGCGGACGACTTCCAGTTTGTCGTTCAAAACCACGATGCCATCCTGGACGCTGGTGAAAAGGTCGCTGAGAAATTCCTGCTCCTTCTGGAGTTGCTCTTCAGCGGCCCGCCGCTGAGCCCGTTCCTCGGCCTCCTCGATTGCCCGGTGGATGGAGCCACCCAGCCGACGGAGACGTTCCTTCATGACATAATCGGTGGCCCCCAGCTTGACGACTTCGGTGGCGCGCTCCTCCCCGATGGATCCGGATACGAAGATAAACGGCATATCCGGCCATTTGTTCCGGACCAGGGTCAGTGCCTCATCCCCCTGGATCGTAGGCAATTTGTAGTCCGCCATGACTAAATCAACATCCCCCTGCGCGAGGCATTTCTCGAACTCCTGATGGGTTGACACGACCGTGATGTCGCATTCAACCCCTTCCTGTTTAAGGACTTCAGACACGAGCAGGGCGTCTGAGCTGTCGTCCTCAAGGTGCAGTATCCGGAGACGATTCCGTTTTGATGAGGGCTGTTCTTGCGACATGAGGTGACTCTTTAGTTCAAAAATCACAAACCATTAAGATGTATGTTTCTCAGGCGACAGTTCATGGGGCGGGGGTTCGTTCAAGAGCGCCCAGAATATTCCGAGGTCACGTGCGGCTTTTGAAAATGACTCGAAATTAACGGGTTTCACCACATAGGCGTTGGCGCCAAGTTTGTAACCTTGAATGAGGTCCCCTTCCTCCCGGGAGGAGGTGAGGATCACAACGGGAATAAATTTCAGGTCGGGATCAGCCCGAATGAGGCGCAAAACATCCAGTCCACCCACTTTGGGCATTTTTAGATCGAGCAGGATGACTGCCGGGCAACCGGTAGAGCGTCCGTCATACTTGCATCGGCAATAGAGATAATCCAGCGTCTCGGCCCCATCCCTGACGACTGCGATAGGCTTGGTCACTCCGTTTTTCTTGAAGGCGGTCAGAGTCAATTCCACATCATTCGGATTATCTTCTGCAAGCAGGATATGTTTAAGCAGCATAATCTACCTCCGACGATTGAAAATAATAACTCACGGCTGACGATCAAATGATGCGGCACAAGAGTAGAGATGTCAAGCGGGGTCGTTTGGTTTGTCGTCTAGTCTGACCCTGACTCCCCTTTACTTTTTAATGGGGTGGTGTAAAGTCAACAGCAGATGAAAACGAGGATTCGCTGGGCGCTTCTTTTTCTTGTGGTGGCGGTTGTGGGCGCGGGACTATGGCTGGAATCAGACCAGGGGATGTTGCCCGGCCAGGACGCGGTTCCCTCCTATGATGGTTATGACTATGGCCGGGACGATGAGTCTCGGATCATTGACATTGCCACCCAGCCCAGTGACCTGAGCCCGGCATTCATCAGTGAATGCCTGTTTCACGACCGGATCCTGAAGGAGCAGCTCGCCGCCTCAGGGTGGACACTCCGCGAGCACCGCTACAATTCAGGAAACGACATCGTTCCCTACTGCGATGGGCGGTTGGAGCTCATGTTCATGGGTGACTTTCCCACCCTCGTCGCCATGGCCTCCCGCCCTGTCTGCATTGTTGCCATTACCAGCCACGGGTATGACACCATCATCGCCTCCGGCA
>JBAXRC010000379.1:0-2870 GCA_037131415.1 bacterium
AGATGTCCTTGCCGGCCTTGTAGTCCGCCTTCTCGATCGCCGCCATGATGGCGTCGAGCGCGGCGACGTTGCTGGGCAGGTTGGGGGCGAAGCCGCCCTCGTCGCCCACGGCCGTGCTCAGGCCAGCTTCTTCAGCACGCTCTTCAGGGCATGGAACACCTCCGTACCCATGCGTAAACCCTCGGCAAAGGATTTGGCGCCCTTGGGCATGATCATAAATTCCTGGAAATCAATCGGCGCATCGGAATGCGCGCCACCATTCATGATGTTCATCATCGGAACAGGCGTCACCTTGGCATTGGTCCCGCCAATGTAACGGAACAGGGGCAGGCCGCAATACTCGGCCGCCGCCTTGGCGTTGGCCAGCGACACCGCGAGAATCGCATTGGCGCCAAGCTTGCCCTTGGTCTCCGTGCCGTCCAGATCAATCATCACGTTATCGATCCCGACTTGGTCGCGGCAATCCCAGCCGATCAACTTGGGCGCGATCTTGATATTGACATTGGCCACCGCTTTGCGGACGCCCTTACCCAGGTAACGGCTCTTGTCGCCATCCCGAAGTTCAACAGCCTCATGCTCGCCGGTTGAGGCGCCGGACGGCACCGCGGCACGGCCGACAATGCCGCTCTCCAGGGTCACATCCACTTCAACGGTCGGGTTACCCCGGGAATCCAGAATCTCACGGGCCACAATGCATTCAATCAATGACATGTCTATGCTCTCCTTAGGTTGCTAATCGGCCGCCTTCCTGACGGCAGTAAAAAGTTGTTCCACCATACGGAAACCAAGTCCGCCTTTCAAGCAGAGACTTGCATCCCCGGGTGCTGGACATTTGACGGCTTCCCCATGATATGTAATAGTCGAAAAAGATTATTAACACAAAAGCAACAGGGCGGTTCCCATGCGATATGCATTCGTGTCCGATGTTCATGCCAATATGCAGGCCTGGAAGGTGGTTTACGCCGACATCCTGACCAATAACGTCGACAAGATCATCAGCCTGGGCGATGTGGTCGGCTATGGTCCGAATCCCTCCGAAATCATCCGGGAAATGCGCGACAAGGTGGATGCCTTCGTCCTGGGAAACCACGACGCAGCCGTTTGCGGCAAGATTGATGACTCCCTGTTCAACGACGATGCGCGAACCCTGATCGAATGGACCCGCAAACAACTCAAGGAGGAAGACCTCAATTTTCTCCGTTCATTCCCACTGACCCTGTTGGGCGATGGATTCCGATGCACCCACGGGGAATTTGCAGAGCCGGCGAATTTCGATTACATCACGGAAGCCAGCGAGGCGCTCCCCTCCTGGAAGGCCACGGACTCCAATCTACTGCTGGTGGGACACACCCACGAGCCCGCTCTTTATGTTCTGGGAGCCAGCGGCACCCCGCGCGCCGTCGAGGTCCAGGACTTTGCCATCGATTCGGGACGGCGGTATCTGGTGAACACCGGCTCCGTCGGACAGCCGCGGGGTACCGACATGCGGTCATCCTACTGCATCTATGATACGGAAATCCGTTCCGTCTACTGGCGGCGCGTAACCTTTGACCTGGATGCTTACCGAAAATCCCTCAGGGCGACCGGCCTGAAATTGGATCACAGCTACTACCTGATCCCCGAGCCCAAGGGCGCCTCCGGCGCCACACCACCCAAACGCCGGATCGTCTTTACCCCGCCCAAAACCCCCGACAAGGCCGCGCACGATGTGGTCGCCGTGCAGGACCTGAAAAACGTCCCCCCCCGGAAAAAGAAATTTCCCATCCACATCATCACGCCCATTGCCATCGGCGTCATCCTGGCCGGTATAGCCATCTGGCGGAAAATCCCCCATGAAGGGGATATCCTGGGCGCCACCTCCAATCCGATCGCGACGAGCACCCAAAATACCATTCCCTTAGCCGCCACCATAGTGGAGCCGGGAAAACCCATTGCAAACTGGAATATCCATCTGGAAGACAAGTATCACCAGAGAGTCGGCGTGAGCGTTGACGGGCTGGGCGTCCCCTTCTACTACATGGCCGCCAGTAATGAAAAAAAAGAGATCGTGCTGGTCTCTTCGCCGATTGCCGTGACCCCAAAACAAGCCCTGCTTGTTGACGCGGCGTTCCAGAAAAAACCGGGTTTTGCGGGGACCGTAACCCTCTCCGTACAACTGATTCGACCGGGCAAGGACGGGATCCAGACCCTACGAACCCTGATTGACAAGGCACCCGGAGCGACACTATCTTCCGGCCTGTCCAAGATTCAGGAACAGCTCACCATCCCCGATGACGGATCCCTGATTCAGATAAAAATCCGAGGAAAACTCAAGGGAAGCCTCGTGATCCGCTACCTGAAACTGACCTCCACAGAGGCGACACCGCAACCCCAGCAGCAACCGCAAACGCAAGCCGCCACGGACACGGCCACCCAGGCTACTCCGGCCACCCCGTCTGGCCCGGCTGTCGATCCCTGGACCCAGAAAGTAAAATAGCGGGACTTTCGCTGCCGGAATCGCCTGCATTCGCAATAGTGTTGCCATGCATAACTAGATAATGCTATCTACTAGTTATGCGCTACGCATTTATATCAGACCTCCATGCCAACCTCCAGGCATGGCGGGCGGTCCACCTGGATATCCGCAGCAACACGGTGGACTACACCATCTGCCTGGGCGACATTGTCGGCTATGGTCCCTCGCCCGCTGAACTCCTGAACGAGGCGCATGCCCACATTGACGCCTTTGTATTAGGCAACCATGATGCCGTCGTCAGCGGAAAGATGGACGACTCCTCCTTCAACCCCGAGGCCCGCGACCTGATCCGCTGGACCGCCACCCGTCTTAACCCGGAAGGCCGCGGCGTTCCTCCGATCCCTTCCTCTCACAC
>JBAXRC010000380.1:0-2868 GCA_037131415.1 bacterium
CCCTGATAAAACGTTCCGGCATACCCAACTGATCGTTGTCACCCTGCTCGACCAGTTCCTCCTTGTACTCCCGCTGCCCCTTCTCGATTCCGCCATTGTAAGGAGGGTACTGGCGTGGCGAGTTGAGTGGAACCACTCCATGCCGTTCCAATACGGTGTCTACCGCCGCACAGTCCAGGTTGCCGCCATTATCACGCTTGAGCACCAGAGGTGCCCCATTGATCACGAACAGTCTTTCCATCCGTTCTGCCACCAGTTCCCCCTCCAGAACGCCGCCCACGGAGAGTTGGGGCACGAACTGGTAGCGTGAGCCCAGATCCCGGATCTGGTTGCTCCACACCTTCAGATCCTCATGGTAGCCGATATGCACGTCATCCACCGCCCAGATGAGTCGGGCCACATTCCAGTAAATCCTCTGCCGCCCTTGCTCCTCCAACTCCCGGCGGCCCCGACGCACCTCTTCGACCAGTTCACGGAACTGCCTGCGCGACACCTGATCCCGGTACCGTTCGTAAAGTTCACCCGTGCCGCTCGTTCGTTTCGGGCCATGGGCCAGGCTTTCGAGTTCCCTCTTCACCTGATCCAGACTTAACGGGGGAAGCTTCCGGGGACCGGGCACCGCGACGGGCGGCAGGCCCCGATCCCGGCGGTCCTGCCACCGCAGCAGGTTGGAGTACGATACCCCAACGTCGACACACAGCCGCGTATACGGCTCTCCGGTCGCTTCCCTTATCTCATCCATGGCCTTCAGGATCATGGCCGCCCGCTCCACCTTTTTTTTCCGTCGCCGAGCCTTTGTTTTTATCCGGTTGTCCTGCCTGCAGCACTTCCCTGATCCGCTGGAGTTGTTCCTGCACCCCCAGTTTCTGCCGCAGGTGTTCCACCTCCAGCTGAAGCGCCTCCTTCTCCGGATCCCGGGACGCCACCGGGCGTCCCGCCTCCCCATCCTTCAACCCCGCCACGATCCCCGAGAGCCCGCGCTGTTCCCACTTGTAGTAGGTCTTTCGCGACACCCCCATCTTCGCCGCTGCGGCTGATGCACTCAGTCGCCCCGCCTGTACCTGGATGATCAGTTCCGCCCGGCTCCGCGCCAGGGCGTCCTCGCGTTCCCGATTCTTCATGCCTCACCTCCATCCGGGAAGGATTGCTCAACTCCCCTTCGCCACCGGCTCCGGCGGCGTCCCCACGCTCGCCAGCCGCTTGGTCAGCCGGGGAAGCCTCCCTTCCTGTTCCATCGCCTTGCGATCCAGCAACCGTTTCACCTTGGGCGCGATCGCCGGACCCCGCTCGTCTTCCTGGCCCTCCCGTGGTTGCAACGAGCGCAGCATCCCCTCCATCGCACGCTCCTGCCATTGCTGCAACACCTTGCGCGTCACCCCCATCTCCCGGCAGACCTGCTCCACCGTGCGTTTCTCCAGCCACACCCCCAGCACCGCCCGGCAGGGATCCATCCCCGTGCTGCTCACTGTGCCCATTGCCGCTCCGTCCGTCTTCATCACGCACCTCCTCGTCACTCCGTGAGTTTAGTTCTTCTCCTCCGCCTCCGCCATCTTTTCCGGCATCGCCACAGGCTTCACCGGCTCCAGCTTCTCCAGCAGGGATTCCAGCCGCGGCCCCAGCCGGACCAGCCCCGACAGTTCCGTCTGCGGCTTGCCAGGCGCTTCCTCCAAGGCCTCCTTGATCCCCCGAATCGCCCTCTTCTCCCAACTGTTGAATAGCCCCCAGTTGATCCCCAGTTCCTTGCACACCCGCGCCCTGCGCCGACGACCAGACCAGACCCCCAACAAGGCCGTCCCTTTTTCCTTCGCACTGTAACTCCGCCGTACCCGCCGACTCTTTTTCTCCGTTGTTGTTGCGTTCATTTTTTTCTCCTTCCCGTTCGCCCACCGTCATCCTCACCATTCCCTGTTCCGCTCGGATCACCACCGAGCGCTCTCCCACGCGCCCCACCACATACACCGGCTCCTGCGGCTTGCCCCGTAGCGCCAGTTCCTTCAGGTTCGCCGCCAGCCCTTTCTTCATCACTTCCCCCAGCTCCTTCTGGATCGCGAAGAACCGGTCTGCCGGACATAACCCATCTATCCCCTGGTGCGGCCGCTGCTGGTTGTAGTACTTCACCCACCACTCGATCCGCTCCCGTGCCGACTCGAACGTGTCGAACTGCGCACGGCTAAGGAACTCCTCCCAGATCGTCTTCCAGAATCGCTCGATTTTCCCAAGCGTCTGGGGATGGTGCGGGGAACTGCGGAAGTGGTGTACCCGGTCACGTTGCAGCACCTTCTCGAACCGCGTCTTCCCTCGCCAGTTCGTGTACTGCCGCCCGTTGTCCGTCAGCATCTCCTTGGGCACCCCGTACTCGCCGGTCGCCCGCTGGTACACCTCCAGAACGTTCTCCGCCGTCTGCGAACGGTACAGTCCCAGTCCCACGATGTACCGGGAATGATCGTCGATGAACCCGATCAGGTACGCCATCTGCCCGCTCAGGTGAAACGGAAAGATGTCGCTCTGCCACATCTGGTTCGGCGTGCTGCGCTCGAAAAAACGAGGCTTCGAGGGATTGCGCTTCGGTTTCTTCTTTACCACCGGCATCAACTGCTTGGCGTGCAGCGTCCGCCGTACCGTCGTCGTGCTCGTCGGCAGGAAGAATATCCGCCGCAGCAACTGCGAGATCCGTTTGACGCCAAACTCAGGGTTCGCACGCTTGACCTCGACGATCTTTTCTTGGACCGCCGTCAGCGATCCGTTCGTCCGGCGTTGGGATACCCCGTTGCCGGACCGAAGCCCTTCCTCGCCTCGCTCCCGGTACCGCCTGACCCAGTCAAACACCGTCCCGCTCGTGACCCCGATCTCCTTCGCCACCAGCCCCGA
>JBAXRC010000381.1:0-2841 GCA_037131415.1 bacterium
ATCACCTGGTTGGCGGTCCAGTACAGGACGAGTGCCGCCGGCATGGAATAGAGGAACACCAGCATCATGATCGGCATCATCCACATCATCATCTTCTGCTGCATCGGATCACCGGCCGCGGGCGTCAATTTGGTCTGCCAGATCTGGGTCACCGTCATGAGCAGCGGGAGCAGGTTAAGCGATCCGACAATGGGAATCATCCCGTGCAACAGGTTCTCCGGGGAACTGAGGTCGCCCACCCACAGGAAAGGCGCAAAACGCAGTTCCACGCCGCTGCGCAGGACACTGAACAGCGCGAAGAACACCGGGATCTGGATCAGCATCGGAAGGCAGCCACCCAGGGGATTCACCTTGTTCACCTTGTAGAGCGCCATGGTCTCCTGCTGGAGCTTCTGGGGCTTGTCCTTGTATTGTTCCTGAAGCGCCTTGATCTGGGGCTGCAGCTCCTGCATCCGCTTCATGCTTTCCGTGCCCTTGTGGGTCAGCGGCCAGAAAATGATCCGCACAATCAGGGTCAGCAGGATGATGGCGATCCCGTAATTAGGGATCAGCCCGTACAGCTTGCCCAGGCTCCACACCAGTCCCTCGCAGACCAGGCGGAGTTTCCCGAAATCCATGACTTCCTTCTTGTGCATCCCGAGGGGGCGGAGCGCGTCAAGTTCCTTGGGTCCCACATAGTAGCTGAAACTCCGGGTGTAACTGTCGCCGGAAATCATGTGGCGCCCCTCGAACTGGATCGCCGCCGCCACGCGGCTGGGCACAGCCACCTGCGCCCAGGTGGCCGGATCATTGGCGTTCTCGTACCGCCCCGCGGTGCGCTCCACAATCAGATCGATCCCGGACGACCCGCTTTTCGGCCCCTTCGGGTTCAGGATCTGGACGAAGAATTTATTCTTAACAGCCACCCATTCCATGCCGGAGGGAATCCGCTGGGTGATCTTGACCGGCAGCATCTTGTCCAGGGGAGGACGTCGTGACATGCACCCCTTGCCCCGCCGCGCCTCGCCCTCGAAATGATCAGCCAGGACCAGGTCATCGGAAAACCAGCGCTTGTAGTTCCAATACCGGACCCCCTCGCCGCCCGCGAAAGACAGGGTGTCAATCCCGAGGAAATCAACCCCGCTCATCAGGGTCTCGCCCTCAAGCATTCCCATGCTCCCGATGGAAAGCGTATGTGCCGGCAAAGTCACGGGCTCATCCCCGGTATTGGCAAACACGTCCTCAACGGTCACTTCATACCGGTTCCCGAGGCTGATCGTGCGGGCCAAGCGGACCCCGGATTCATCCATGGCCTCAATTCGCGCCGCAGCGCCATTGGAAACCAGACTGACATGGAAATCAGTGTCCTCGCCCAGGCCGGTCAACCCGCCGTATGCCAGCGCGGGAACCGTCCCGAAGTCCAGCACCACGGGAGCCTTGTTGGTCAGGGTGGAGGCAAACTTCGGAAGCTCGACGGATTTGATGCAACCGCCATATGACGACACCTTCAACCGGACAAACCCGTTTGTCAACTCGATGAAAGTCTCGGTCGGACGGGGTTCCCTGTCAGGCTGCCGGATCTCGGTCACCGGGGGCGCAACAACAGGCGGCGTCGCCACCCGGGCGGGAACATTCGTCGCCACAACGGCCACGGGGGCATTCGTCGCGGCGCCAGCGGCCACCGGCGTCACCTTGGACGGCGGCGGCATAAAAAACGTTTCGTAGATGGGCTTCCAGGCCAGCATTGCCGCAAACAGCGCCGCCAGAATGAGAGTATCCTTGTTAAGCAATTTCTTCATGTCCATAACTGACCTCTTTTCATCTTCCATGATCGTCATTGTTCCGCGGCGCAGGAACCTTGTCCACCCCGCCGGAATGCCAGGGATGACACTTCATCACCCGCCGCAACCCCAACCCCAGCCCCCGCCAGGCGCCATGGGTTTCAATCGCCTCGATACAATAGGCCGAGCAGGTCGGGTAGAACCGACACTGGCCTCCGAGCACCGCCGCCAGCGTATACTGGTAGAAGCGGATCAGGAGGATGATCATCCGCCCGATCATTCGATCATCTTCGCCTTTCTGGCCAGCTTGATCAAATCGTCATTCACGTCCTGCCATGAGGCCGTGAGAATCGAACGCCGTGCCACGAGGACCACATCGACCTCGCCATGGAAACGATTCCGGTTCAGCCGCCAGGCTTCCCGGAGCCGGCGCTTGGCCCGCGCCCGCTTGATCGCGTTGCCAATCACACGGCTGGCCACCACACCCAGGCGCAACGAAGCCCCCGGTCCGTGGTGAAGCCACATGACCAGGGTGCGCGCCGCACAGGATTTCCCCTGGGCATACGTCGCCTCAAAGTCAGCCGTCGAGGTCAACCGCTGATGCCGCCGCAAGCGACGGTCCGGCAACGGAATCCCCGGCACATCAACTGTGTCCGCTGGCGTAACCATAAGGCACCTAAAAAAAATGAACGCCGGCGCTGCCCACCCGGGCAATGCTCTGTTTGACAACGGCTGGGGCATTCCCCACCCGCCGACAAACAACGGCGTTCACCTGCAACCCGACCGTTTCCAGACGGAAAGCCTATACAGCAGTCAGTTTGACCCGGCCTTTTTGACGTCGCCGTGCCAGAACCTTACGGCCATCCGCCGTTTTCATGCGTTTTCGGAAGCCGCATTTGCGTGCGCGCTTCTTTTTGGATGGATGATATGTCATCTTCATCGTCTTGGTCCCTCTCTACAAAGGGCGACAAAGTACCATTTCTCGCTTTTCTGTCAAGCTAGAGGTGGTGTATACACCCTTCTTGTGAATAACACCTTTTATCTCAAGAACGTCAGAATCCTCGATCCCGCCTTGAAAATC
>JBAXRC010000382.1:0-2814 GCA_037131415.1 bacterium
GAAATATACCCCCTGCCACTGCGTGAGGCAAAAAAAGATTTTCCCCTTGATGCCTGCCCTGCGGGAACCATAATGGAAAGATGAATTCTTGCTATATTGTCCGCCGCACTTCCGATGCTCCGGAATTCACCGGAAACTGGAACGGTCCAGTCTGGAGCCGGGCCGAAACCCTGACGCTTGAGCATTTCCATCCGGCAGGTAGCGACCACAAGCCCGGGGTATCGGCACGCCTCCTTTACGACAACACCGCGTTATATGTCCATTTCAGGGTGACTGACCGCTATGTCAGGAGCGTCGTCACCGAACCACAGGGGCCCGTCTGTCAGGACAGCTGCGTCGAACTCTTCTACCAGCCCAAGCCTGATCGCGGCTATCTCTCCATGGAGGGAAATTGCGGGGGGACATTCCTCTCGCATTACATTGAGGATCACCGTCACACACCAACTGGTTTCGCAAAATACACCCCTATCGCCCGGGAATGGTTCAGCCGGATCCGCGCATTTCATTCCCTGCCCGCCGTGGTTGACCCGGAAATCATTGATCGCGTGGAGTGGCAACTCGAGTACTGCATCCCGTTCGCCCTGATGGAATCCTATGTCGGCCCGGTGGGCAATCCCTCCGGCCAGATCTGGAGGATGAACCTCTTCAAATGCGGTGATAAAACCTCACACCCGCACTGGGGCTCCTGGTCACCCATCGGCGACGAACTGAACTTCCATCAACCCTCCCGCTTCGCCCCCGTGAACTTCGCCTGAAAGATTTCCCCTCTTGACTCTGAATCCTCCGTAAGGCACCTTGCCCCATCATGAAAAAGTTACGAACAGTTCTGTTCTGGTTGTTTTTCAGTGTGCTGGGAGCGGCCTCCCTGGGAATCATCGCCTTTCACCGCGGCGAAACGGTCAGCGCCCTCTGGTTCGTAACGGCCACCCTGTGCAGTTTCATGATCAGCTACCGGTTCTACAGCAAGTGGCTGGCGGCCAAGGTGCTGACCCTGGATGACCGGCGTGCCACGCCGGCCTACACCCGCGAGGATGGCAAGGATTATGTCCCCACCAACCGCTGGATCGTGTTCGGCCATCACTTCGCGGCCATTGCCGGACCCGGCCCGCTGGTGGGCCCGGTGCTTGCCTCCCAGTTCGGGTATCTTCCCGGCACGCTCTGGATCCTCATCGGGGGGACACTGGGCGGCGCGGTCCATGACGCCGTGGCCCTGTTCTGCTCGATGCGGCGGGGCGGCAAGTCGCTGGGCCAGATGGTGCGGGATGAAGTCGGGACTTTCGCCGGCGCCATCGCCCTCTTCGCAATCCTCTGTATCATGGTGATCCTGATTGCCGTGCTTGGTCTGGTGGTGGTCAAGGCGCTGGCGGAGAGCCCGTGGGGACTCTTCACCGTTGCGGCGACCATACCCATCGCGCTCTTCATGGGCCTCTATCTCCGCGTGTTGCGACCCGGTCGCGTGGCGGAAGTATCCGTCATCGGCATCATCCTGCTACTGCTGGCGGTCTGGGGCGGGCAATTCGTCCACGCTTCCCCCCTCTGGTCCGGCTGGTTCACCCGTTCGGCGCCCTTCCTGGCCTGGTGCATCATCGGGTATGGGATACTGGCATCCACCCTGCCCGTCTGGCTGCTATTGGCGCCGCGTGACTATTTGAGTTCGTTCATGAAGATCGGCACCGTGGGCATCCTGATGGTGGCGATCATCTGGGTGGCGCCACAGATCCAGATGCCCAAACTGACCGACTTCATTCACGGAAATGGTCTGGTCATCCCGGGCAAGCTCTTTCCCTTCGTCTTCATCACCGTCGCCTGCGGGGCTATTTCCGGGTTTCACGCCCTGATTTCAACCGGCACGACCCCGAAACTCATTACCCATGAATCCACCGTCCGATCCATCGCCTACGGCGCCATGATCACCGAGATGGCGGTGGGAATCATGGCGCTTGTCGCCGCCTGCGCCATGGAGCCCGGCCAGTATTTCGCCATCAACATGAAGGGCGAACCCGCCGCCATCGTGGCAAAAGTGACGGCCGCCGGGTTCCACGTGACCGAATCCGGCATGGCCGAATTGGCGCGGGATGTGGGGGAGAAAAGCCTGTTCGGACGCACCGGCGGGGCACCGACCTTTGCGGTGGGAATGGCGAAGATGTTCAGCGATGCGCTTGGTGGCAAAGCCCTGATGGCCTTGTGGTACCACTTCGCCATCATGTTCGAGGCGCTGTTCATCCTGACCACGATCGATGCGGGGACGCGGGTCGGCCGTTTCCTGCTCCAGGATGTGCTCCGTCATGTATGGAAGCCCTTGGGCAATACTGCCTCGACACCGGCCAACTGGGTCTCCAGTGTGCTTTTCGTGGGCGCCTGGGGCTGGTTCCTCTACCAGGGAGTGATTGACCCCTATGGCGGCATCAACAGCCTGTGGCCCATCTTCGGGATAGCCAACCAGCTTCTGGCGGTAATTTCCCTGGCCCTGGGCACCACCATCCTCATCAAGATGAACCGGGAGCGGTACGCCTGGGTCACGCTTACCCCCTTAATTTTCCTCCTCGTGGCCACCATGACCGCTGGCTGGCAGAAGATCTTCCAGCCCGAGGCCGGCGGATTCCTTCCCGCCATCGTCAAATTAAAGAGCCAATTGGCTGCCGCGCCGGGCGGGGATACAACATCGCTGACGTCCCAGATATTCAACAATCAGGTCGACATCACTGTCACCGCCGTCTTCATGGTCCTGGTCATCCTTATCGTCGCCGCCAGCGCCCGCCTCTGGATCCTGCTCCTGACCGGAAAAGCGCCACGCCATCTATCCGAGGATCCCGC
>JBAXRC010000383.1:0-2813 GCA_037131415.1 bacterium
TCCTCTCCCCTTGGGGGAGAGGATTTAGGTGAGGGGTTTCCGGATCAGCTATGCCTCTGCATAGACGTTCAGACTCCTCTCCCTGATAACATGAACCCCATCCCACTCAACACATCTTCACTCTGCAATCTGCAATTTCTCTTCAATCTTCATTCTACATTCGAAAGGGTATCAAACGTCACCCGGGTGACCTCATCGACGGTGGTGATGCCCTTGGCGATCTTGTCCCATCCATCCCCGGCAAGGGTTTGCATGCCCAGCTCAACCGCCTTGCGGCGGATATCGCGCGCCGAGGCGCGCCGCAGGATCAGGTCCTGGATCTCGGGAAGCACCTGCAGGATCTCGCTGATGGCGACCCGGCCCCGGTAGCCGGTCTTGCCGCACTGGTCGCACCCTTTCCCGCGGCTGCAGCGGCGGCCGCCGACCTCAAACCACTCCCGACAGTGCTCGCAGACCACCCGGACCAGCCGCTGCGCCATAAAGGCCCGAACCGTGGACGCGATCAGGTAGGGGTCAACCCCCATGTCCAGCAGCCGGATGGCCGCGCTGGCGGCATCATTGGTATGCAGGGTACTGAACACCAGATGCCCGGTCAGCGCCGTCTGGATGGTGATCTCGGCCGTCTCGCGGTCACGGACCTCGCCGACCATCATGATATCCGGGTCATGCCGGAGCATGCTGCGGAGCGCCCGCGCGAAGGTGAGGTCGATCCGGGGATTGACCTGGGTCTGCATGATTCCCTTGATCTCATACTCCACCGGATCCTCAATGGTGATGATCTTGTGGTCGCGGGTGTTCAGCCGGGTCAGGCAGGCATAGAGCGTGGTGCTCTTCCCGCTTCCGGTCGGCCCCGTGACAAACACGATGCCGTGCGGCAGCTGGATGAGTTCCGTCAGGATGTGCGAATTCCGTTCCGAAAGCCCGAGTTGCTCCAGGCTGAACAGCATGGTGGTGGGCAGGATGCGGATCACCACGTTTTCGCCCTGGACTGACGGCACCACCGAGACACGCAAATCGTACTGGTAGTGGCCGATGTTGACCCGGGCACGGCCATCCTGGGGCATCCGGCGCTCCACGATGTTCAGCCCCGCCATCAGCTTGATCCGGGAGATGATGGCGGGATAAAGCGAGACCATGTTCTTCGACACCATCGTGTCATACAGGATCCCGTCAATCCGCCGGCGCAGCAGGATGTCGTCCCGGTACACCTCGAAATGGATATCGGTGGCGCGATCGGTAATGGCCTGGTGCAGCAACTGGTTTACCAGCTTGATCACCGAGGACTCGTCGGCCTTGTATTCCAGGTCATGCGACTCCTCCACCTGGCTCGCCCCGGCCTGCCCGGGCTGGTCCGCGAGGATCCGCTCCACGGTTTCAGACCCGACGCCGTAATGGATGCGGATGGCCTCCAGGATATCGCCCTCGCACGCCAGCACCCGCTCAACCCGGTATCCCTGACTGCTCTCGATATCCTCAATGGCCGCCTGGTCAAAGGGATTGGCCACGGCCAGCACCAGCCGGTTCGCCTCCAGCCGGACCGGCATGACCCGGTAATGCGCCACGAAACGGGCGGTCAGGCCCGCCACGGCGGCGGATTCCGGCTGGACCTCCCGGAACGAGACAAAGCCGATTCCCTGCTGGCGCGCCACCGCCCGCAGCAGCTTGTCCTCCGAAACCACTCCCTGGCGCACCAGCGCCTTGATCAGGGATTCGTTGCGCTCCCGGGACAGAGCCATGGCCTTCTCAAGCTGGCGGGCGGTCAGGAGCCCCTCCTCAATCAACACCGTTTGCCACTCTTTGATCATAGCAGGCCCCCTTGTCATTACGGAATGCGGCCGATCATGTAGAACTCGCGCTCATCGCGGTCGTCATAGGCGCCTTCGATGATCCGCGCGCAGTCGTTCACCGTCACCTCGGTGGGAACATACTGACCCTTCCGCCCGGTATACGATTCCGCCACAAAACAGGGCTGGGTCAGGTAGTTCTGGAGTTTCCGGGCGCGCTCATAAACCAGGCGGTCGGAACGCGACAGTTCGTCAATGCCGATGACCGCCACGATGCGCCGCAGTTCATCATACTTGGTCAGCATCCGGACCACTTCCTGGGCGATGTTGAAATGCCGCTGTCCGACCACCGCGACATCCATGTTGGAACTGGATGAGTTCAGCGGATCCACGGCGGGATACAACCCCAGCTGCGCGCGGTCGCGGGACAGCACGAGCACGGAGTCGAGGTAGCTGAAAATCGCCACCACGGCGGGATCCGTAAGGTCGTCCGCGGGGACATACACGGCCTCGAACGCCGAGATGGAGCCCCCGCTGCCGGTCTTGATGCGTTCATGCAGGTCGCCGACCTCGGAACTCAGGGTCGGCTGGTATCCGGTCTCGGACGGCACGCGCCCCATCAGGGTGGAAATCTCGGAGCCGGCCTGGACGAAGCGGAACACGTTATCCATGAACAGCAGCACGTTCTTGCCCTGCTCCTGCAGCCATTCGGCCTGCGTGATGCCGGTCTTGGCCACCTCGAAGCGCGCGCCCGGCGGCTCATCCATCTGGCCGAACGCCATGATGACCTTGGGCAGGATGCCCTCCCGCTCGAACTCGAAATACAATTCGTTACCCTCGCGGATACGTTCCCCGATCCCCGTGAACACGCTGCATCCGTCATGCTCCTTGGCCACATTGTGGATGAGCTCCTGGATCACCACGCTCTTCCCGCAGCCGGCCCCGCCCAGAATCCCGGTCTTGCTGCCCTTGACCACCGGGTACAACAGGTCCATCATCTTGATCCCGGTCTCCATGACCTCGCGCCGG
>JBAXRC010000384.1:0-2812 GCA_037131415.1 bacterium
GGGGATTCTGCAGCTACTTCGTCTTGCCACGGTGGGCAAGACGAAGTTGCTGCAGAATCCCCACATTGCCACCATGGATGGCAAGGAGGCCACCATCAAGGCCATCACAACCCAGCCCTATTCGGAACTGCAATATGAAACAGGCAGCTCGAACATTGTCGGCAAGACCTACAAGTTCGTGGATGTCGGTGTGTCGCTGGGCGTGACGCCGCGGATCAACGAGCTTGGCTTCATCACCTGTGACATCCGCCCGGAAGTCAGTTCGGTCCTGAACTGGTATGACGCCAATCCCGCAAGCAGTGAGGGTAATTCCGGCGTTCCGGTGGTAAAGAAATCCTATGCCGAAACCAGCATCAGCGTGAAGGATGGCGTCACCATCATCATCGCCGGGATGATTGACGAGAACCAGACCAAGACGCGCAAGCAGGTCCCCCTTCTCGGGAGTATCCCCCTGTTGGGAGTCCTCTTCCGTTCTGATGAGACGACCACGGAAAACACCGAAACGATCGTCCTGCTCACTCCCCGGATCGTCACAGGCGACAAGTTCTTCGAGCGCTCCAAGGACATAAAAAAGCCAGTCAAGGGCGGTGCTGCCGTAAGCACCTTGGCTGCCGAGATGCCTCAGTAATGAATGAGGGACAACAAGGACGAACAAGAATCTCCCTCTCCCTTCAGGGGAGAGGGTATGGGTGAGGGTGTTATTGAACTCCTATAATGTCATTGGGTTGTGCCTTGCTTTTCTTTTCGCTTGCGCCTCCGCCCCTGCCCAGTCTTCCGACTCCCGTATTGACGCCTCTGCCTACCAGAAGGTTGTCGACGATAAT
This sequence comes from bacterium, assembly GCA_037131415.1. Taxonomy (GTDB): domain Bacteria; phylum Verrucomicrobiota; class Kiritimatiellia; order CAIKKV01; family CAITUY01; genus JAABPW01. The sequence goes on from JBAXRC010000384.1 coordinate 825, forward strand.
CTTGACCTCCGCAGGGAACAGGCGCGACTGGAGTCGGAGGCGGGGGAGTTGCGGCGGAAAAACGCCTCGCTCCTGCTTGATGTGCGGGACCTGGAGCGAAAGCGCGACCAGTTGACCTTGTTGATTTCCCAGCTCAAGACACCGGATGAGACCCGGTCCGATATGGCGAAACTGCAATCCGAGAAACTGGTGCTGATCCGGGAGATCGAGCGGTTGCGCCAGGTTATGGTGTCCTCTATTCCTCCCCCCATCAACAGCGTTCCGGTTTCTGCTCCCACCACGGGATCCGCCCTCTTCCGGAAGGTGGAGAAGGAAAACGCCGATTTGCGCATGGAATTGGCCAAGGTGAAGGAGTCCAGCCTCAACGAATCCGTTGGCAGGGAGGTTGCCGTAAAAGGCGAGGCCTTGCTGAAACAGGAGGTCGCCCGCCTGACCGAACAATGCAAGACGGTGTCCGCCGACCTGGAGAATACCCGCCGTCGTGAGGCGGCTTTCAAGAAAGCCCTTGAGGTGCAGGCGAGGAAGGTGCTGGAGGCCGAAGCGCAAAGGAAGAAGGCGGAGGAAAGAAGTCAGGAGTCAGAAGACAGAAGACAGAAGGCGGAAGAGGCAAGGAAGAAGGCGGAATCCAGAATCCAGAAGTCAGTGTTCAGTATTCAGGATTCAGAGAGCAGAACCCCGAACCCTGAAGCCCGAACCCTGAAGCCCGAACCCTCCCAGCCCACTGTGCCGCAACTTCTGGAGGGGGGGCGAAAGTTGTTGGCGGCCCGGCGTCCCAGGGATGCGGAGAAAGTTTACCTGAAGGCCTTGAAGCAGGATCCGAAGAACCCGCAGGTGAGTTACAATCTGGGCGTGCTTTATGGTGACTACCTGAAGGATCCGCGGAAGGCCGCAAAATATTACCGGCGTTATATCGAGCTGGCTCCCCGGGCGCCTGATGTCGCCGCCGTTCGTTCCTGGCTCCTGGATCTCGACGCCCGCTCCGCCTGGTGAGGACTAACATGGCTCAACGCACGTGGAGGGCGAGGCTTGCCGAGCCGCGTCGACAGGCGTGCGCTCATTTGGACTGCGGCTCGGCAAGCCTCGCCCTCCAGAAGAGGGAAACCGGCTCGGCAAGCCTCGCCCTCCAGAAGAGGGAAACTGGCTCGGCAAGTCTTACCCTTTCGCAGGAGTGAAGAAACGGTATGCGACGGGAAATCAAACTCATCATCCTGATGTTCCTCTTGGTCGTGGGGCCGGCTGTATTGCTTTCCCTTCTTGCCGCACGCGTTCTCAACAACTGGCAGGTCGTGCTCCAGAAACGGATGGAGGGGGATGCCCTCCGTGTGCTCGACCAGGCGGTGGCCGAATGGGAGGCTGAGCTGGGAAGGGTCGGGGCGCAGGGGGAAGGAGTCAGAATCCAGAATCCAGAATCCAGAATCCAGAAGTCGGAAGGCGGAACGGGAGAGGAGGGACTCCTCAATCTGGGATCAAGGGGTTGGATTGAGGGGGGGTTTGTTTACGAGGGAGGGGTCGGGCTGACTTATCCCCGGGCGGAATCATCGGTGTCCTCCTTCGTGCCGCCTGCCGTCGTGTCGGATTCCTCGCGAAAGGCGTCAGTCTTGCTTCAGCAGGCGACCGCCTTTTGCGCGAATGGGGTCACAAACCAGGCGAAGGAGTGCCTGGCGAAGGTGGCGGATTCAGCAGAAGGGGTGCGTGATCCCGAGGAAGGGTTCTATTACGACCTCATTGCCCTTAAGAAACTGGCGGATCTCTCGTCCGGAAACGAGAGGGAAAAATTCACCCGCGAAATCCTGCGACGTGTTCTAGACCGTTACGACAAACTCGTTCCCCTGCAACGCGAGCTGATGGTGGAGTGGATGGAGGGGGAGGGGGTGGGGAGCCAGTATTCAGTATTCAGTATTCAGAAGCCAGAATCTGAACATCGAGCCCTGAACACCGAACACTCTCTTTTGTCCGCCTGGCGCGAGCGGATGAGGGGGAGGGCATTG
>JBAXRC010000385.1:0-2809 GCA_037131415.1 bacterium
CATCCTGGGTGACATACGACATCTCCAGGTCGAGCTGGTAGAATTCACCAGGCGACCGGTCCGCCCGGGCATCCTCATCCCGGAAACAGGGGGCGATCTGGAAATAGCGGTCGAAACCAGCCACCATCAGGAGTTGCTTGAACTGCTGGGGAGCCTGGGGAAGCGCGTAGAACTTGCCGGGGTGCACACGGCTGGGCACCAGGTAATCACGAGCCCCCTCCGGCGAGCTGCTGGTCAGGATCGGCGTCTGGAACTCGGTAAATCCATGCCCGATCATCCGCCGGCGCAGGCTGGCAATGATCTGCGAGCGCAACAGGATATTCTTGTGCAGGTGATCGCGCCGCAGGTCCAGGAAACGGTATTTGAGGCGCGTCTCCTCCGGCCCGTCGTCCTCCACGGTAATCTGGAACGGGAGCGGATCGGCCAGGCTTTCCACGGTAACCGATTCGGCAATCACTTCAATCCGGCCGGTGGGCAGTGCCTCATTGATGGTGTCCTGGCTGCGGGCGACAACCATGCCGGTGACAATGATCACGCTTTCTGAACGAACCCGCTGGCATTCCTCAAGGAACGCCTTGTCGGGATGGATGACCACCTGGGTCAGGCCGTAATGGTCCCGCAGATCAATGAACAACAACTGCCCATGATCCCTCTTCCGGAAAACCCAACCGGAAATCCGAACCGTCTGGCTGACATGGTCAATCCTCAACTCGCCACAAGTATGTGTTCTATACGGATGCATCGTTTCCTTTCAAGGAATCCAGAATCCAGAATTGCGGAAGCATACCGCTCCAACAATTTACTTACCTCTTGCAACTCATCCATTAGCAATGAAGTTTCACAATAACCTAAATCTCTTGCCAAGAAAAGATAGTAACGGAACTTTTATGTTAACAGACTGAAAACACTTCTGGTGGACGCCGATCTCCGAGCGGCGTCGGATACCAGTAAGGAATATGAAGGGACTGACCGTGCTCGGAGAGCCCGGTCCACCCCGAGAAAACAGGAATCACAGACAAAATCCTTAGCAGGACTCCTCTTCATTCTGGATTCTGGATTCTGGATTCCCCGGGCATTCAGCTATTCCTCAATAATGACCGGAGTGCCCACCTGGACGAGTTCGAACAGCTCCTCAACATCCTCGTTCTTCAGCCGGATACAACCGGAGCTTTCGGATTTACCGATGGAAGCCGTGTCCCAGGTTCCGTGGATGCCATAGCCCTTGATCTCACGGGTGTTGCCGGTCGCCTTGATCGCCATCCAGCGGGTGCCCAGGATGTTCTCCTTGTCGCCGAAAGGAATGGTCTTGCCGTCATCCCGCCACCACGGCGGCTCGGGAATCCGGTCGGTAATCACAAACGTTCCCACCGGCGTTTTCTCGTACCGGCCCATGCCCACCCGGTAGCGCTTGAAAAACCGGCCATTAGCCGTCAAAAGCAGATCATGCCGCCCCTTCGATGCCCTGATTTCCATTTTTCCGGAGAATACCTTGAGCCGCTGGCCCGGACGAATGATGTCCGGCCGCTTCAGTTCGTTACCCTTGACGATCAGTTCCACCGTGGTGCCGAATTTGCGGGCCAGCCCCTTGATGGAATCGCCCTCCGCGACGACCACTTCCTGTTTTTCAGGCATCGGCCAGGGCAGGCGGATCAGCTCAACATTCAGTGCCCCGGCCTTTTCCTCCAGATTCACGCGCAAGGCATCATCCGGCCGGGCCTCAAGGGCGGCCAGATACTGCTCCCGCGCCTTATCCTTCTTGCCATCGGCCAGCAGGGCATCGGCCTCGGCGGCAAGGGTCAGGGCGGCAGGATTGGTGGAAGAAAGGACAATGGGGACAGCAGGGACTTGAACGACCGGTGCGGCGACCTCCGCCACGGCGGCGGTGGCGGCCGGCTCAAGCTCGGGAGTCGACGATGAGGCACTCAGGGGGACGGCCAGGGCTTCAGAGGGAGGCACCGGCACAGCCCGGTGAAACCTCTGCCAGACCAGTCCTGCGGCAAGCAGAACCACAAGACCCGCGACACTCCATACCGGCCAGCGGCTCGGCTTATCCATCCGTTCTATTCCATTCATGTGTCACTCCTGAAAGCAACAGGGCCAGACCGGAGATTCCCGACCTGACCCCGTCCTGATTCATATCGTGTTGAACTTACCAAACCCCGTCACAGCGTAGCCGTGTTCGTAACAACGGTCCCCAGCGTCACATCAACAGCCGAAGGAGACACACCACTGATGTTTCCGGTCTTTCCACCATCCTCGATCCAGGTTCCCATGATGCGGCGGTTCGTCAACGACATTGACGTCTTGCGAATGATCGTATTATTCGCACCCCGCTCCGTAACAGTCGACACCCCCGCGATCGATCCCTGGAAATTACCCGTCATATTGACATGCATACCCGATGCGCTTTTTCCTGAAGCCGAAAAAGGAGCAATGACTTGGTCACCGTTATTCATCACCGTCCCTTGCGAGTTGGCGTCCGCGTTCCCCGTCGAACGCGAGGTATCCATAGTGCCGGTATAAACACTGCCATTATTATCAACGATAGAGACCTTGTTGCCACTCTGTTGCACGTTAAAGGAGTATATGCTCTTTCCGGAACTGCCCGGAGTCGAAGACGAACTCCCTGAAGTCGATGTTGATGACCCCCCGCCGCCCGTCAATTGGGTATAGGTAATCGTGACATTTTTTCCTATCACGTTTCCTGCCTCAATAGGGCAAACAATACCATAGGCACCATTATCGTAGTTGATCGTCCCTGATGCCCCAACCATATCCCCGCCGGCAATATTAACAGTGCCAATAAGTC
>JBAXRC010000386.1:0-2808 GCA_037131415.1 bacterium
AGAGGCGCAACCGCAGACGAACGCTGAAAACGCGGATGAAGAGAATGCCTTATCCACCGGACTGGTTCAGCGCGCACCGGCGGCGAGACGGACATCGTGGATCGTCACGCCGTCCGGAATGTCCAGAGCCAGGCCGGTCATCCCGCCCTTGTAGCCTGACAGACCGGCAAGCTTGACCGATACCCACTTCATGGTGCCGGCGGGAATTTCGACATCGGTGGAGTTTTCCTTCTTCCACCATTTCGCCTGCCAGGCCGCCCAGTCACTGCCTTTGGCCACAACCATCGACGGCATGCCGCGCCAGTAAATCTTCATCCTGCCGGCGGCGGATGATGAAACACGCACCTCCACCTCTCCGGCAGCCTCGGCACGCCAGAAGGTGATGGGCCCGACCAGTCGCACCGGCCGGGTGGGATTATTCGCCTTCACCTTCAAGCCTCCGCCTGCCAGCGGCCAGCCGGAATCCCTGCCGTTTTCACAATGCCAACCCTGCCGCGCATTCCCGAAGGTCCACGCAGGTGACGTTTTCGGAGCCATGCGCCGGGCCTCGGCACGGATCTGTTCAAGGGTGCCCAGAAGCATCGAGCAGGAGTACTCGTAAACGATATTGTGGTCGAGAATTTCGGATACGATCGGGGCCATGTAGCCCGTGTTGGCTGACTTCTCGCCACCCTTGCCCCGCTGGCCGGCAAACCCGCCATGGAATTCGCTTACACTCATGGTGCACACGCCAATCCCGGTTCCGGCATCATTGACCAGCGCCGCCCAGCCCTCGGTCGCCACAAAACGGACCCACGGCCAAGGTTCCCTGCCATGGGGAGCATGGCTTCGCCACAGAAGTTCGTTGATTCAGAACGAATTATAATGGAAATAACTGGCTTATCTGGCCTTAGAAGCCTGGAATTGGCTGGCAAAGGGCTGCTTTAAGATCCTACGACCCCGGAGACAGTCCCTGTGGAACCTTGCCATGCGGAGCGGCAGGCGATCTGTTGCCGTATTTTAACTCTTGCGCTTGCTGGCATTTGTTTATACTAGTATTAGCACTCATGAGTGACTCCAGCCTTAATGTTTCTCCGCGGGATGCCATTGTCCGGATCCGCGGCCAGGCCGTCATCCTGGATGCGGACCTTGCCGCACTCTATGGTGTTACCGCGAAACGCCTGAATGAACAGGTAAAACGTAACCAAAAGCGATTCCCTGAAGATTTCTGCTTCCAACTCACCCTTGCAGAAGCCGAACGTTCAAGGTCGCAATTTGCGACCGCATCCACCGGTCGTATCCGGTCGCAAATTGCGACCGCATCAAAACGCAATATCCGCCACCGGCCCTATGCGTTCACCGAGCATGGCGCTATCATGGCCGCCAATGTATTGCGGTCCGACCGGGCTGAGGAAATGAGTGTGGCCGTCGTGCGCGCCTTTGTCCGATTGCGCCGCATGGCCCTCTCCGTCGAAAGCCTCGCCCGCAAGGTCGCTGTCCTGGAAAACAAGTATGATGCCAGTTTCAGCGCCGTCTTCGATGCCATCCGCGACCTCATGGAGCCGCCGAATCCGCCGCGCAAGCGCATCGGGTTCCAGTGAGGGGGGGGGCAGGGTCAGACCTGAAGGGCGCTTAGTTAAGGGATATGGCCTGTCTGTGAAACTTTTTGGAGTGCGGCGGCTTGACGCCGCTTTCACTTGACCGGCTTTCCGCCACGGGCGGATCTGCCTGTGGCACGAGACGGTCAGGCGTTGCCAGGCCGATCCCTGTCGACTATGAAAGGAGCAGCGCGTCAAGCCGCGCTGAAGAAAAGCGGCGTCAAGCCGCCGCACTCCAAATCTCGTGCAACCCGATAAATACCGGTTAAGTCCTTATCTTAGCGCCATTCGGGTCAGACCTAGAAACTAGTAATTGGCATTGCGGCACACCGGAAGAGCAGCTGGAGTGGCGGGGGGATGATGCTGCTGACAGGTTCTTTGTCCCAGCCGAATCCATTTGCCCCCACAGTTACCTGCTGTTACAAAAAAACGAGTACAAGTTCGGGTGCCAATCAGCAGGCAGATCTTTCGCGAAATCGGGAGACTATATGATGCAAGCAAGCGATTACGAGTACGTAGGGTTCTGGGCGAGGGTGTGGGCAACGATAATCGATTCCGTACTCTTGTGCATCATCACGTTTCCACCGCTGATCTGGATCTATGGGCGGGAATACTTCAGCTTCGAGACGACGAGATTTGTCGCAGGTCCAGCTGACTTCATACTTTCATGGGTTTTTCCCACAATCGCAGCCGTATTGTTCTGGATCAGGAAGCAAGCCACTCCAGGGAAGATGGCAATTTCAGCCATCATTGTTGACGCTGTGACCGGAAACAAGCCAACTACCAGGCAGTTGATAGTCCGCTACTTCGCCTACTTTCTCTCTACCATCCCTCTCGGCCTCGGCTTGCTTTGGGTTGCTTTCGACAAGAGAAAACAGGGCTGGCATGACAAACTCGCAGGCACAGTCGTCATAAGACCGAAGCTCCGCGGACCGAATCCGGTCGAATTTAAGAATGCGATGGCGGGGACAGTCCCTGTAGACCTGTCCCTGTAGACCTCAAAAGAGGCGCAACCGCAGACGAACGCCGAAAACGCGGATGAAGAGAATGCCTTATCCGCTGCGACGCGTAGGCACAGCCTGGTTCAATCAAGTCCTGTTATCCGCGTCATCTGCGTTCATCTGCGGTTTGCCTTCTTCCTCTTCTACGGACCACGGCAACAGTCCCTGAAGCCATTCTAATCTCGCGTTATATATTGACTATATAGCCATTATTAGATACTATACTACGC
>JBAXRC010000387.1:0-2781 GCA_037131415.1 bacterium
AAGTGTCACCCATTTTCAGCCTCTAACTTCACTCATTATCCGGTCCTTAGCACAACGGAGGGGAGAACTGTCAAAACCGCCATCCAAATGTTGTAGATGTAGGCCGACAGGGCGTCATCGCTGTCGTAGGTATACACCCGGCGACAGGACTCATCAGCGGACGCCTTATTTCGTCTGGCGACAGGCTCGTCAGCCGGCGCTATTGATATTGTGCTCATAACTGCTAGCGATCTTAAAGTCAGCACGGGCTCCGGTCAAGAGGGTTTGAATACCTCATGTAAGGGGGTCAGTTGCAGAAGGGGCCCTGGCTTTGTACCACGGGGCGAAAAAATGTTAGGTTCCCGCCACGCAAGGTGGCGGGGCACCCCTTATAATTGACCCATTACCACCTCATACCTCTTTCTGGCATTGGCATTTCGCTCATTTATCCTTGTTGCCAGGATTTTGCACCGGTATATTTCCTCTGTGGCCGAACAAAAACTCCATCTCAGCCAGGAACAGCGCCTCCACATGGTGCTGGCCCCTCAATTGCGCCAGTCGCTGGAAATGCTCCAAGCACCCGCACTGGAACTCCGCGCCATGATCCGCGCCGAACTCGACCGTAACCCAACCCTGGAGGAACTCCCGGCCGACGCTACCGCCGTGGAAGTCGAGAAAGTCAATACGGATATCGCGGACACCAAGGCTATGGACTTCCGCAAGGAGTTCGAAACCCTCGCCCGCCTCGATGATGAATGGAAGGATTATTTCTTCCAGCAACGCGAATACCAGCGCTACTCACAGGACGCCGAGGAAAAGCAGAACTACCTCTATGATTCCATTACCCAGGGCGAATCCCTCCAGGAACACCTTCTTCACCAGCTTGCGCTCGCCGAATTCTCAGACACCGACAAGGCGCTCGGCGAACTCGTTATCGGAAGCATCAATGATGACGGCTACCTGACCTCCAGCATCGAGGAACTGGCGGCCACCTGCGGAGCCGATCTTGGACATATGCGCGATATCCTCGCGGTGATACAGGACTTCGACCCGCTGGGTATCGGCGCCAGCGACCTCCGGGAATGCCTGCTATTCCAGCTTGAGCGTCTGGGCAAGGCCGACAGCACCGCAGGACGGATCGTCAGCGGACACCTCGATCGGCTAGCCGCCCACAAGCTTCAGGACATTGCCCGCATCCTGAAAGTCCCCGTCGCGGAAGTCCAGACCGCCGCCAATTTCATCGCCACCCTGGAACCCAAACCCGGCCGCGCCTACAGCTCCGAGTCGTCCCCCTATATCACACCCGAAGTCGTAGTACGCAAGGTCGGCGATGAGTATGTGATTATCATGAATGATGATGACCTACCCCGGCTCCGCATCAGCAAGCACTACCGCTCGATCATGAACGACAACTCCACCGGGAGCGAGGTGCGCGACTACATCCAGGAACGCGTGCGATCCAGCGCCTTCCTGATCAAGAGCATCCACCAGCGCCAGCAGACCATCTTCAGGATCGCCAGCGAAATCATCAGGGTCCAGCGGGAATTTCTGGACCAGGGTATCTCCCATCTCCGGCCTCTGACGATGTCCGAAGTGGCCGACGCCGTGGGGCTCCATGAAACCACCATCAGCCGCGCCGTGGCCGGCAAGCACATGCAAACCCCGCAGGGCACCTTCGAGATGAAGTATTTCTTCGCCCCCGGCCTGAAAACAGGCGATGGCAGCGTGGTTTCAAACAAGACCGTCAAGGACGCGATCGCCACCCTGGTCGCCGACGAGTCGCCCGCCGCGCCCCTGTCCGACCAGGAAATCCTGGAAATCCTGAACGAACGCGGCATCCAGATCGCCCGCCGAACCGTTGCCAAATATCGCATCGCCCTAAAAATCGCGCCATCCCACATGAGAAGAAAGTATGAAGGATGAGGACACTTCATCATTCATCATCAACCCCTTATGGGACCCTGCGATTGAATTCCGTTTGAGGGAGATCCTGGCGCCGTTGCTGGCTTCGCCGAATGTTTTCCATATTCCCGATATCCCGCCTGCGGCCGAAGCATGGATTGTCTGGGAACTGGCCAGGCTTTCCGGGAAAACGGTTCTCTGGATCTGCGATGGCGCCCGGACTCTCGAATGGCGGGCACGGGATTTCCAAACCCTGATTCCGCCCGATTCCCCTCCATCTCTCGTTTTCCCGAGTTGGGAAGCTCTCCCCTCGACCAGCAACGCCGCACCGGACTCCGGGGTTACCGGCACACGACTGGCTACACTTTCCGAACTCCGGAATTCCGGCCCCCATCTCATCGCCACCTGCGCCCAGGCGCTCATGGAGTCCACACTCTCCCCCGACATCTTCAAGACCCATACCCGGCGTCTACCCGTAGGGACGGAGTCCGATCCGATTGAACTGACCGAACACCTTGAGCAATCAGGATACGCATTCTCCTCAGAGGTTCAGGTTCCGGGCGATGCCGCCCTGCGTGGGGGCATCCTCGACGTCTGGCCCCTCTCCAGCCGGTGGCCGCTACGGCTGGAATTCTTCGGAACAACCCTTGAATCCATCCGAACCTTTGATCCCGCCGAGCAACAATCCATCGCACCAGTCACCGAGGCTATCCTGACCCCCGTCAGCGAGTGGAAACTCATCCGGGCCAATCCCGAAAACAGGGCCTCGCTACTGGACCATCTTCCGCAATCCCTGATCGTTGTCTGGTCTGACAAAGACAGCATTCTCGCCCACGCTGACATCTACGAAAGCACCGTCGAGGAAGCCAAGGCCTCTTCGCTCATCACCCGGTTCGGCCC
>JBAXRC010000388.1:0-2774 GCA_037131415.1 bacterium
CCACATACTGCTCAAAGGCCGCCGCCAGATGCTCCCACGAAACCCCAAGGCCGCGTGCCACGGCTACCGCAAGCAAGGCGTTGTGCCGGTTGTGGAGCCCGGGCATCGTCATGCGGAAGCGGTGGATCTGCCCGTCCGCCCGGTCCACCACCGTGCAGTCACCCGTACGGGGGTCATCCTGCACCAGCGCATAGTCCGCCGCGCAATTCGACCGCAGGGAAGTGGTCACCACCTTGCCCGGTGCTAGACTTTTCAAAAGCCCGAAATGGGGTTCGTCCAGGCTCAGGACGGCTGTCCCGCTGGCCGGAAGGCTCCGGAACAACTCGCCCTTTTCCCGGGCAATCGCCGCAACCGACTCAAAGAACTCAAGGTGTACGGGACCGACATTGGTGATCACCCCGTGGTCCGGAAGCGCAATTCCGCACAACGGCGCCATCTCGCCGGGATGACTGATCCCCAGTTCAAGGACGCCGACCTTGGTTCCCGGCGGAATCGCCAAGATGCTAAGGGGAAGCCCGACCTCATTGTTCCAATTTCCCATGGTACAGGCCGTGGGAATGGATCCCGACAAAAGGCAGGCAATCATTTCCTTCACCGTCGTCTTGCCTGTGCTACCGGTAACACCCACAACGGTCAAGCCCAGCTTCCGCCGGTAACCAGTCGCCAGCTCCTGAAGGGAAAGGCTTGGATTCTCCACAACCAGAAGCGGAATCCCCAGCCCGGCAAGGGTGCCGGCCCGCTCACGCGAGACCAGTGCCGCACCCGCCCCGGCCTCCTTCGCCGTGCGGACATGATCATGCCCGTCAACCCGCGCACCGGGCAGGGCCACATAGAGGGCTCCGGGAAGCAGCTTCCGGGTATCTTGCGTTACGGACGAAACCGGTTTCGGAGGAGGACCGGGCCGCCACTCCCCTCCGCACCACCGCATCAGATCCTCTGGCTCGAAACTCAACGCCGCATTCATCGCTCCATCCCCTGAAGCAGGCTTCGGATCACATGCTGGTCACAGAAAACCGAGTGCACACCGCGCGTTTCCTGGGTGGTCTCATGTCCTTTTCCGGCCACCAGGATCACATCCTTTTCACGGGCCATGGCCAATGCCATGGCAATGGCCTTGGCCCGGTCCTCGACCATCTCATAATTCGACCGATCACCGAAACCGGCGCAAACCTGTTCGATGATGGCGCGGGGCTCCTCATCGCGGGGATTGTCCGAGGTCACGATCGCCATATCCGCCAGGCGTGCCGCCACCTCGCCCATCGGCGCCCGCTTGCTCTTGTCGCGATTGCCCCCGCATCCGAACACGACAATCAGTCGTCCTTCCGTGAAATACTTCAGCGTTTCCAGGACATTCGCCAAGGCATCATCGGTATGGGCATAATCCACAAAAACGCGGAAGCCACGCTGAGTGGAGACTTCCTCAAGTCGTCCGGGCACGGCCGTGCGCCGGGCCAGCGCCCGGACCACTGGTTCCTCGTCCAGCCCCATCGCCCGTGCGGCCGCATAGGCCGCCAGCCCGTTCTGGAGGTTGAACCGGCCCAGCAGGGGAATATGAAGACGGGTCTCACCCCACGGGCTCCGCACCGTGAAGTCACTCCCGACGGGAGTGTATGATATATCACAGGCCCTGATATCCGCCCCCCCCTCGATGCCGAAGGTCAGCACCTTGCCGCGGATCTCAGGATCGGCCGCCAGCTGGCGCCCATGGGGGTCATCGCGATGAATCACGGCCACACCCGCCTTGGTTCCCGCTCCCAATCCGGTGAACAAGCGGCGCTTGGCCTCGAAATAATGCTCCATGGTGACATGGTAGTCGAGGTGATCATGCGTCAGGTTGGTGAATACAGCCACATCGAAATCAAGCCCCCTGACGCGATCCTGGGCCAGGGCGTGCGATGACACTTCCATGACAACGCTCCGGCAGCCGGCATTCCGCATCTGGTCAAGATAGCCCTGAGTATCCGAGGATTCGGGCGTGGTGCGGGTGGCAGGCAGAATACGGGCTCCGATTTCATACTGGACGGTGCCCATCAATCCCGGCACCCGGCCGGCCGCCTCCAGACAGTCGCGGATCATGAACGCCGTGGTGGTCTTGCCGTTGGTTCCGGTGATGCCGATCACGTCAAGAACGCCGCTGGGATGTCCGAAATATACATCTGCAAGGTCGGCCAAGGCCCGGCGCGCATCCTCAACCTGGACATGGGTCACCTCTTTGCCGGGAACCCGGTTGTGCGGCGAGACCACCACGCCGGCACCCCGCTTGACCGCTTCCTCGATATATTCGAATCCATCATGGTTCGCACCGGGAACGGCAACAAACAGGCCGTCCATCGTGACTTTCCGGGAATCGTAGAAGATTCCCGAAACGGCACGGTCGGCCGGACCCCGGACGCCGAGGTGCTTCACTGGCTTCAAAAGTTCAGTCAGTTTCATCAGAACGTTTCACTGGATTCAACCGCCCCATGCTTGCGCGGGGGAGGCGCGTTTTCCGCCGGGATGATCCCCATGTACCGCACGGCCTGCTCGGCGATTTCACCGAAGACCGGCGCCGCCACGGCGCCGCCTGTATGCAGGGGTTGCGGGGTATCAAACACAACAATCATCCCGATCTCGGGATTTTCCAGGGGCAGGAATCCGGCGAACGAAGCCATGTAGTCGGTTTCGGAATAGCGGCCTCCCACCACTTTCTGGGCGGTCCCCGTTTTCCCGGCCACCCGGTATCCGTCCACCGCCGCCTTGGTTCCGGTGCCGCCCTCCTCGCAAACCCTGGCCAT
>JBAXRC010000389.1:0-2771 GCA_037131415.1 bacterium
AGCCGAGGGAGCGGTGTTTTTTCTGCTCGAGGAGGAGGAGCATCTCAGGCAACGTGGCGGGCGATCGCTGGGCCACATCGGGGGACTGGCGGTGGCTACCCACGCCCGTGGCGGCTGGTCGCAACAACCGATGGAGGACCAGGTGCGGTCGGTAGCGGAGATGGCCTTGCGTCAGGCGGGAATGGACGCCACGGCGCTGGGCGCGGCCTGGGGCCCGGCGGCGCCCCTGCTCGGGCGTGTGCCGTTGGGCGTGGCCACGCGGATGGGCTTGGCGGAGGCCTGTAACCCCCTGTTTGAAATGGCCGCCAGCCTGTTTGCCTCCCCGCCGGTTCCGAACACCCTGCTGGGGTCACTTTCATCTCGACAGGGCTTGACAGCTTCAGTAATACTTGACTCTTTGTTTCAGGAGGTTTCATGACACCAGAGAACCAACAACTGATCGATGCCCGCAAGCCGATCATCGACCATCTCAAGGTCGAATTGATCAAGCGGCTGAACCTCCCCCTGGAGCCTGCTGATATCCATGAGGATGTCGCGCTGCTGGGATCGGGCCTCGGGTTGGACTCCCTGGATGCCCTGGAAATCGTCCTTTGCGTGGAAAACGCCTTTCAGGTGACCATCGCCGACAATAACATTGCGGTTCTCCGTTCCATCAACACGCTGGTGGATTTCGTGCTGGAACAGAAGAAGGGGGGCGTCGTAACGCCATGAGAAAAACACCGCTTCATAACTTCTTTGAGAAGGCTGGCGCCCGGTTCCAGGAACGGCACGGGGTTGAAACCATAACGGCTGTCTCGACTCCGGAAATCGAATACGGCCTGGTTCGCGATGCCGTGGCGCTCTCGGATGCGTCCTACATGCAGGTGTTCCGTATTCCCGAGGCAGGGGCTGTGGATATCCTGGACCCGCTTCTGGCCGGCAATGTGGCCCGCACGCGCTTCGGTCGCCTGCTCCATACCTTCCTGGCGGATGACGGAGGGGTTCTTGCCGCCGATTGTTATGTGGCGAACAACGACGATGAGTTCCTGCTGATTTGTGAAAGTATCGTGGATGATTCCGAGGTGCGACGCCTGTTCATGGAGGGCGGGCGTGAAGCGGGCATGGAGGATCTTACGGAGACCTATGCCATGCTGAGCCTGGATGGCTGTAAGGCCTGGGCGGTGGCGAAAGAGGTTTTCGGGGCTGACATCCTGGGGTTGCCGTACCTTTCGGTGGAAAACTGCACGTTCGGCGGCGAGAAGATCCGCCTGTTCCGTTCCGGCAAGACCTCTGAATTCGGATACCTGATTCTGGTGCCGCGCGGCAAGGCGGACGAGTTGGCCACGGTTCTGGCGGCGGCGGTCGAGAAACAGGGTGGCGGGCTCTGCGGGGCGGCGATCCACAACGATCTGCGGTTGGAAGGCCGGTTTTTCAATATTTTCTCGGAGGGCGAGGCGGTTCGCGATCCGCTCTCGCTGGGTCTCCAATGGATGATTGACTTCGACAAGCCCGCGTTCCGCGGCGGGGATGCCATCCGGCAACGCCGCGCCGCCGGGGTTCAGAAAAAGATCGTCGGTGTCCGTGTGGCGCCGGGACAGGCGTTGGCCCCGGGGATGTCCCTGTTCGATGGCGGCGAGGAGGCGGGGCAGGTGGTCGCCGCCTGCATGTCTCATGTCCTGGGATGCCGCATGGGGTTGGCGCTCCTGAAATCTGAAGTCGCTTATGCCAGTTTGCGTTTCCATCTGGGCGCGGCGAACGGGCCTGATGTCACAGCCATTGCCATGCCTCCGATCATGCCGAAGAGTCTTTCGGTCAAACTCGACGAGATGTAGGCGGTGGGATCAAGGATGAGCGAGCAGCCCTCCAGAGGTCGACGGATTGTCCGCAAACTCCTCATTGAGCCGGAATTCCATCAGGTCGACATCATGGGCATGGTTCACAATGCGACCTACTTCTACTGGTTCGAGAAGGGGCGGCTGGAGATTCTCTGGGCCATCCTTCCGTTCGAGGAGGCGGTCCGGCTCCGGTTGGGACTTCCCGTGGTGCGACATGTCTGCAACTACCGCAAGGCGGCGCGGTTCGGCGACCGCCTGATGCTCACCACCACGCATGAACTCCAGCCGCGGTATGAGGGACGCCTCGTTTTCAGGCATTCACTGATGCATGAAACCAACAAAACCGAGATCGCCGAGGCGGAAACCACGCTGACGATCATGGATATGCAGGACGGGCAACTGGTTCGCGAGTTTCCCGCCGAGGTGTGGGCGCGGTATCAGTCGCTGACATGAGACGTAAGACGTGAGATGTGAGATGTAAGGTGTGTGCGGGGGAGGACGGGAATGATGCTTCAGGATCAGGTGGCGATTGTGACGGGCGGTTCGCGTGGAATCGGGCGGGCCATTGTGGCGGAACTTGCGGCGCAGGGCGCCCGCGTCTTTTTCACCTACCATTCCCGTGAGGAGGCGGCGGTCGAGACGGCCGCAAGCACCGGCGCCACCGCGATCCGCTGCGAGCAGGGTAATGCGGCGGCCATCGCGCAGGCCGTGGACGGAGTCATGTCCCAGGCAGGACGTGTCGATATCCTGGTCAACAACGCGGGCGTCCGCTCCGATAAGTTCATCATGATGATGCCTGAGGAGGATTGGCAGAAGGTGATCGATGTGAATCTCAGCGGAGCATGGCGCTGGGCGAAAGCGGTGTGCCGGCCCATGCTCGGCGCCGGACGCGGGGTGATCGTGAATGTGGCATCGGTAGCCGGATTGCTCGGGCTACCGGGACAGACGAATTACGCG
>JBAXRC010000390.1:0-2741 GCA_037131415.1 bacterium
ATCGTAAGCAGCCGGATCCCCAGGATCTCATCCACGTTCAGCAGGTGCCTGATATAGGCGCGGGTGAAGTTCCGGCAGCAATAGCACTCGCAACCTTCCTCAACCGCACGGGTGTCTTCCTTGTACTCCCCGTTCTTGACCGCAAAACGCTTCTCCCGGGTGATCGCCGTGCCATGACGCGCATAACGGGTGGGCATGACGCAGTCGAACATGTCCACGCCCAGCGCCACGGACTCGATCATCTGCCGCATCACCCCGACACCCATCAGGTAGCGGGGTTTTCCCACCGGTAATTCCGACACGCCGTTCCGCACGGCATCCAGCATGACCGGCTCGGGCTCACCCACGCTCACCCCACCCACCGCGTAGCCGTCAAAGCCCATGGCGGTGAGTTCGCGGGCACACCTGACCCTCAGGTCGGCATGCTCGCCGCCCTGTACAATTCCAAAGACCAACTGGCCGTTCCGCGGATGCAGTTCGGCACACAAAGCCGCCCATGATAGGGTTCGAGCCACAGCCTGACAAGCGTATTCGTAGTCGCAGGGATAGGGCGGACATTCATCAAAAGCCATGATGATATCCGACCCCAGCCGCCTCTGGATTTCCATCGCTTCCCGCGGCCCCAGGAACAGCTTGGAGCCGTCAACATGGGAGGAAAACTCAACCCCGTCGGGCTTGATTTTGCGGAGACCGGACAGGCTGAACACCTGGAACCCGCCGCTGTCGGTCAGGATCGGGCGATTCCACCCCATAAAGCGGTGCAACCCCCCGCATTTTTCAATAATGTCGACTCCGGGACGGATGTTGAGGTGATAGGTGTTCCCGAGGATGATTTCCGCCCCCGCCGCTTCCAGTTCAACGGGCGACATCGCCTTGACCGTCGCCTGGGTCCCCACCGGCATGAACACCGGGGTTTCACCAGCGCCATGGAGGGTCCATAACCGGCCACGCCGGGCTTTGGTCTTGGAATCAATCCCCAATAGTTCGAACGTGCCGGGCGCCATCATTTCGCCGCCGCCGCCCGCATGGCCGCATCCGCCAGCACCAGTGCCGCCATGCCTTCCACAACCGGAACCGCCCGGGGCACCACACAGGGATCGTGCCGTCCCCTCGCCTTGAGCTCACCGGCCTTGCCCGCCCAATCCGCCGTATTCTGCGTCATCCCGATGGTCGCCGGCGGCTTGAAGGCCACGCGGAAAACAACCGGCTCGCCATTCGAAAGGCCGCCCTGAAGTCCACCGCTATGATTGGTCAGGGTCCCCAGCGATTTCCCCTTTTTCACGAAGGGATCATTATGAGCCGAGCCGCGCATCCGCGTTGCGGCAAACCCAAGACCGAACTCAAACCCGCGGCTCGCCGGAATGGACAACATGGCACCCGCCAGGGAGCCGGACAATTTTTCAAAAACAGGATCGCCCCAACCGGCCGGAACATTGCGGCATACACAGGCCACCACCCCGCCAATCGAATCGCCTGCCTCCTTCGCTTCGCGGATCATCGATGCCATGACATCGGCCGTCTTCTTGTCGGGACAGCGCACCAGGGTCTTGTCAACCCTGGCACGGGTCAGCGCCTGGACATCCTGTTCCGGCGCCACCAGGTCACCCACGGACTGGACCCAGGCAACAATCTCGATGCCAAAGCGTTCCCGCAGCCATTTCTCGGCAACCGCCCCGGCCGCCACGCGGGCAACCGTCTCACGGGCGCTGGCCCGGCCACCTCCGCTGGAGGCCAGAACGCCATATTTTGCCATATACGTGAAGTCGGCATGGGAAGGCCGCGGAGCCGCCCTCATTTCCCCGTAGTCCTCCGGACGCGTATCCCGGTTCCGAACCACAAGCGTCACCGGCGACCCCAGGGTAAGCCCCTTTTCGGTTCCCGAAATGATCTGAACGGTATCGGACTCCTGCCGCGGCGTGGTCAGGTCACTCTGCCCGGGACGACGCCGGTCAAGCTGGGGCTGGATATCAGCCTCCACCAGGGGAAACTTCCCCGGCAGGCCGTCAATGACAGCGCCCACCATGGGACCATGTGACTCCCCGAATGTTGTAACCCGAAATACCGATCCAAATGTATTGCCCATAGCCTTGTCTCCAATACCCTCACCTTACGAAATCCATCTTGCCGGATGCAATGGTTTCTTGGATAATGTTGCGCAAAGAGATTGACGCGACGCAAGAGGGGGGTTCTTTGTGAACAACAACCGCAGGTTTATTATTCTGGTCGTCCTGCTGGGGATGCTGATCTGCGGCAGCATTCTGGCTTATTTCAGTTTTATCACCCCTGCCCCCGCAATATCGCCACTTGCCCTGACCCTGAAACCCGCTGCTCCCGTGCAGGTGGCTCCTCAAACCCCGCCGCCGCAGGAACCGCAACCGGCAACACCTCAGGAACCGCCCCCGGCAACACCCAGGGAACAGCAACCGTCAACACCCCGGGAATCGCCCCCGGCAACACCCCGGAAACTGGAAACGGCCGCACCACCCGTTGAATTCGAGAAAACTCAAATCAAGGATATGGCACCTACCGCCGACTTCAACAGCCGGGAGCTCGCCCCAAAAAACCTGCTTTCCACCACCAAGCTAGATCCGGAAATGTTCGTTTTCAACACGCTTCCCTATGATGCCCCGCTGGCCCAATTCCCGCTGGTTCTCGTCTGGCAGAAAAACCTGGAATGGTACAAGACTGTGGGGGGCAGGACAGCAGGAAGCATTGCCCCGCCATCCGGCAACATCTATGGC
>JBAXRC010000391.1:0-2736 GCA_037131415.1 bacterium
AATGTTTCCTGTAGGGTGCGCAATGTGGACGGCGCCAATTACTGTGATGTATGGAGGGGCGGCAAATGAGACCGCCATTCTGCGCGTCCCGTTCAATGTGGAGATCCGCAGCCTGGACGGCGAGCAGGTGTCCAAAGGCATTGCACAGGATGATCTGCGCATCCAGATCGGGCCGGGAACCCACAGGGCGGAAGTCCGTTATTCCGTACTCTATCCCACAACAGGCGGCGATTTTGATAAGATCCAGTCCGATTACTACCTGATCAGTTTCGATTGCCTTGCGGGCGGAACCTACCGCATTGAATGTGATGATCCCCGTACCATCGATGCGACCCGACGCTATGCCAGACATCCGTCCTTCCGGGTTTTACCTCATGTGACCATACCCGTCCCGCCGGCGGTGTCGGCGGAGAAGCCCGCCCCGTCTATACCGGTTCCCGCGACGCCCTCCGGGCGTGCCCAGGACGGCGCCAGCGCAACCGAGCTGAAACGGGTTTGGGAAAAGGCCACGCCTGCTGAACGGCGAGCCTTTCTGGACTCCATGAATGCTCCTCGCTCCGCGACACCTCCGCCCTGATAGTCCTGGAAGCTGGATGGGGACCGTTTTCGCGCCGTATCACGCGATCTCCTTTTGTACTACGTTGACGGGCTTTTGGCCTTGCAGCCCCCCGGGTACCGGTGCCCCCAGTTTGACATTCTCACCATCGATGAAGACTTCAATGCTCTGACCTGTTGCGCTGTCAGCAAGCACCACAAAGACTATGCCATCGGGTCGATTTTCGAGTTGTCGGCGGAGGACCTTCTGGTTCGGAAGACATCCCGGCCGATGTGTGAGGCGTGCATTGCCTCAGGAGCCGCTTTCTGGGTTAACTCCTCATACGTGCCGGATTTTGCAAAGGAACTGAGGAGAAGCGAATACACCCTGTCGCCAGGCCTGCGCCGGATGGTGCCTTCCAGCCTCAAGGCGTTGTCCCGGCGGGCGTTTCCCCGCAAATCATCCCTCTGGATGGCGACGCGACGTTCTACGTAGAGAAACGTCAAGTTAAGTTATAAATATCATCATGCCCCGCCCATGACGCTCATAAAAAACTAATCTTGGCATGATGGATTGAAAATATTCCCAGGGTACTTTGACTGGGTGTCGATATCCAGTGGAGGACCATGCTTTCAAAATTATTAACCAGGAATACTCGGCTCAGTGTGCTGGCCGCAGGACTGCTGGTGCTGGCACCGTGGGCTGGACGTGCGGGTGACTTCCTTATTTCGACGAACACCGGGACCCCGAAGACGATCACCATCACCAAATATACGGGCACCAATGCCGTCGTGACCATTCCAGGCACAACCAATGGCTTGGCGGTTGTCAGCATCGGGAATAGTGCGTTCTTTGGTTGCAGCAACCTGACCAGTGTTGCGATTCCCAATGGTATCACCAGTCTTGGCTTGTACGTCTTCGACGGGTGCAGCAGCCTGGCCAGTGTCACGATGCCCAACAGCGTTACGAATATCGGGATTTCGGCGTTTTATGGGTGTAGTAGCCTGACGAATGCGGCCATCAGCACCAACATTACGGGCATCTCAAATTATACGTTCGACGGGTGCGGCAGTCTGGCCGGTGTTACGATACCTAACAATGTCACTTCTATAGGACTTGGGGCGTTCTATGGTTGCGGTAGCCTGACGAACGTGACCCTTGGCAACAAAGTCGCCAGCATCAAGGACTATGCGTTTGGCGGGTGCAACAACCTGACGAGCGTCGTGATTCCCAATAGCGTCACCACCATGGGTAGTGGGGTCTATATTTATTGCGGTAGCCTGTCAAACGTGACGATTGGCACGAAAGTCACCAGCATCGCAAGTAATATGTTCGACAGTTGCACCAGTTTGTCCGCGGTTACAATTCCCACCAATGTCACCCGCATTGGGAACTCGGCGTTCTCGGGTTGCTCAAGTCTGAAGAACCTGACGATCGGGAACCGAGTCACCAGCATCGGGGCGGCGGCGTTCGCCGGTTGTTCGGGCCTGCCGAATCTCACGATTCCCGACAGCGTGACTACGATGACAGGGGGGGCTGACTGGCCCGAGAGCATCCCGGGGCCATTCCAGAATTGCAGCGGCCTGACCAACGTGGTAATCGGCGCGGGCCTCCCCAGTCTCGGGGATTTTGCTTTCAGAGGTTGTGTCGGGTTGACCCGCCTCACGATTCCCGCCAATGTCGGTAGCATCGGGAGCTATGCGTTCGCCGACTGTTCCATGCTGACCAACGTCATGCTGTCCAATGGTGTTGCCGATATCGGGTTTTGTGCGTTCTCCGGCTGTATCAATCTGATCAGCATGTCGCTTCCCGACAGTGTCGCCAGCATCGGGGACAATGCGTTCGAATCGTGTATCAGCTTGACCAACGTAACGATTCCCGGAAGCGTCACCAGCGTCGGGGACTATGCGTTCAATGGATGCACCGGTTTGACGAGTGTTGCGGTGGGTTATGGCGTCACCAGCATCGGTTATGATGCGTTCGGGCAATGTGTTAGTCTGAATGCGATAACGGTAGACCCCTCCAATCCGAACTATGGCAGTGTGGACGGGGTGTTGTTCAGCAGTGATCTGTCCACGCTTCTGCGATGCCCGGGAGGTAAGGCAGGGGCCTATACGCTTCCCGACAGTGTCGCCAGCATCGGGGGCAATGCGTTCGAATCGTGTATCAGCTTGACCAACGTAACGATTCCCGGAAGCGTC
>JBAXRC010000392.1:0-2736 GCA_037131415.1 bacterium
ACACCGGACAGGCTGGCATACCAGCGAACCAGCCCCTTCGGAACCAGCAAGCAAAACCATCAAAGGTCGGAAATCACCGCGATCGGGGTGGGTCGCAGCGGCGCCAGCGTCAACAACAAGCCGATTCTCGAGCTGAAAATCGAGGTCACCTCGTCGATGCGGAACAGGATCGGCCTCCTGCAGGGATATTCCACCGGTGAACTGGTCTGGCTGGCCGCCGTGTTGCGCTCCACCCTGAAGGTCGGAAAAATCACCGAGCTCTAGGAGCCTGTTGAATAGCAACATGGCGCAAGGCACCTGGAGGGCGAAGCTTGCTGAGCCGTGTCAACTCACGAGCATGGAAAGCGAACGATCAGCCTGAAAGACAAAGGGGGTCGATTGTCATGCACTCATTTTGCCCGCGGCTCAGCAAGCTTCGCCCTCCAACGGAAACTATCAGTGTAAGCACTTTTCCAACAGACTCCCAGGGTTGCGTCCTCAACGCCACTCGTGGCGGGGATACTTGCGCTGCAGTTCCTTCTTCACCTTCGGGTAGCCATCGCGCCAGAAGGTCGTGAGGTCGGAAGTAACCTGCACCGGCCGGTGATTCGGGGCCAGGACCTGAATGGTCAGGGCCTGCCGACCCATGGCGATCCGCAGGCTATCCTCCACCCCGTAGAGGTCCTGGATCCGCGCCGCCAGGGTCGGGGGATTGGTCTCGGAATAGACCACCTTCGCCTTCCGGCCATTCGGCAGTTCCATCCGCTCGGGCATGTACTTCTCCAGCAGGGATTGCTGGCGGCCATCCAACCAGGCCTTCACCACCGGGAACACCTGGCGTTCCTTGATCTCCTTCACGCTGAAGGCCCCGTGGCAGATCTCCTCCAGCATCAGCCGCCGGTCTTCCTTGCCGATTCCCGGGAATGCCAGGTCCGGGCACCATTTCTGAAGCAGGTTCACCCGCAGGATCCACTGCTCGACCTCCTCGGTCCAGTATTTCAACGTGGAGCGCCCCGCCTCCACCTCGTCAGCCAGCAGCCGCGCGGCATCCGACTCGGAGGGGTTCCCGCCTCGTTTCACTTCCAGCACCAGGTCGTGATAGAACCGGCCGCGCTCGGCGATCACGCGGCGGGAATCGTCGAAACGAACGTTTTGTTCCTCCCGCACGGCGCCGGGATACAGCTCCTCCAGCCATTCAGGCTCCACCGCCGTGACGAGGGACAGCAGCACGTCCATGTCGCCCCGCGGCCCGCTTTCAACCTCGCGCACCTCGGCGGCCACGACAAACGGGCTCTTCCGCACCACGCTGGCCCGCTCCAGGACACCGCGCCGGCCATGGACCAGCTCGCACCGCAACGTCCCGCCATCCAGCCGCCGCGCCACCTGGTCGGCGAACCCGGCCAGCACGCACCGCCGTACCGCATCATCCGCGATGATCTCGGGCTCCAAGGTCAAGCCCTGCCCGCGGGCGATCCTGCAGAAGGTGTCATAGAGGCGGCCCGCCTGGCGCGCGGAACCGGCATGAATGCCGACCCCCCTGCAGAAATCGAGATTGTAGTCATGGGCATCCGCCTCATGCCACGCCTTCATCAGCATGAAGAAATCCGACAACCCCTCATCACCCAGATGCCGGTCGCGGAGTTCTTCCTGCCGTGAATCGGTCCGCCGGATCAGCAGCCCGCGTTCCTGCGTCATGGCGGCGATCAAGGCCACGCTCCGCACCCGGCCAACCGCATCCGCGGCAATCATCATCCGGGCATACCGCGGGTGCAGGGGAAAGGCCAGCATGCGGCGCCCGGTCCCCGTGATTTCGCCGGTCTTCTCATCCGCAGCCCCCAGGTCACGAAGCAGCGTCTCCGCCCGAATCAGTGCCCGCTCTTCCGGTGCCTCAAACCACGGGAATACCCGGGCATCCACGCAGCCCGACGCCTTGAGCATCAGCAGGGTTTCCGAGAGATCCACCCGGCGGATCTCCGCCAGTTCCCGAGGCGGCCGCTCATTCTGCTCCCGTTCCGTCCAGAGCCTCAGGCACACACCCGGCGCCATCCGGCCGGCGCGCCCCGCCCGCTGGTCCGTTGACGCCCGGCTGACCTTCTCGATCCACAGGGTATCAATGCCGCGATAGGGATCGAAGCGCGCCACCCGGGCCAACCCGCCATCCACCACAAGCCGGACACCCTCGATCGTCAGCGAGGTTTCGGCAACATTTGTGGAAACGATGATTTTCCGGCGCTGCCCGGGAGCCACCGCGTCATCCTGGTCACGCGGCGACAGTTCACCATGCAAAGGCAGGATGGAGCAGCCCCGGGTTTCCGGACGCAACCCCAGTGCCTGGATGGTCCGGTTGATCTCATAGGCGCCCGGCATGAACACCAGCACATCCCCCTCAGGCTCGCGGCTCAGCAGCTGCGCCGTTTCCGATGCCGCGGTCTCCCATACCGGGACACGGTTAACATCCACGGGCCTGGCCAGATACTCCATCCGCACCGGGTACATCCGGCCTTCGGAACGGAGGGTTGTGCAGGGCGCCAGGTATTGCTCCACCGCCGCACTGTCCAATGTGGCCGACATGACAATGAGCGCCAGGTCCGGCCGACTGGTCTTCTGAAGCTGGAGCGCGCGGGCCAGGGTGATATCCCCGAAAAGGTGCCGCTCATGGAACTCATCAAACAGGATCGCCCCGGCATCCCGGAGTGTCGGATCGCTGATCAGACGCCTGAGCAGGATTCCCTCGGTGACGAAGACAATGCGCGTGCC
>JBAXRC010000393.1:0-2730 GCA_037131415.1 bacterium
GCATCTGGGGACCCTGGCGAAGGTGTGTGAAGCGGTTGGGGATGTGTGCGACATCCTGCGTTTCGGGGACGACCTGGGGATGGACAGCGGGCCGTTCATGTCGCCCGCGATATACCGCCAGTTGTTCAAGCCGCGCCATACCCGGTTGTGCGCCTATGTTCACCAGCATAGCCGGATGAAGACCTTCCTGCATTCCTGCGGGTCGCTGCACGAGCTGATGCCCGACCTGATTGAGGCGGGATACGATGTGATCAATCCCGTGCAGACTACCTGCCGCGACATGGAGCCGGAGAAGCTCAAGCGGGATTTCGGGAAGGATATCTGTTTCTGGGGGGGTGGATGCGATACCCGGACGATCCTTAACCGCGCCACTCCGGCGCAGGTGCGGGCCCATGTGCTGGAGCGTCTGGAAATCCTGGCACCCGGTGGTGGGTTTGTATTCAACACGGTTCATAACATTCTCCCGGAAGTCCCGCCTGCGAACATCGTTGCCATGTATGAGGCGGTGGTGGAGTTCAATAAATGAAGACGATAACGGATAGTCGAACGGGACTGTTGACTGTTGGCATTCTGGCGGCAAGTTTGCTCATCGGGGCGGGATGCGCAACAGCGCCGATTGGTCTTGCCAGAATGAAGACCGGCGTGCATCGGTTTGCGGCTGCCCGGGAGATCACGCCGGAGATGGCGAACCAGTTCCGGAGCCGGGCAATCCAGCCGGACGCGGTGACGGTCAGGCGGCTCAAGGAGGCCGATGTCAGGAACTATTCCGTCTTTTTGGCGATGCTCGAAGGGAAGCCGTATCTGTTCAGTTATTTGGAGTATAATGGTGATGACTATGAGGCGGATCTGTTGTCCCTTCAGAATGAGTCGGGTGCGAAAGGCTGGCTTCAGAAGGTGGGCGGTTTACCCGACCATGAAATCGAGGAAGTTTTCCACACCGATGGCGCCGCAGAAGTTGTTCCTGCGCCCGGTAAGTTTTCGCGAACGGGCATGATTACCGGCCTCAAGGCGGAGAAGGAGGCGGAATACCGCACGCTTCACGCGACTACCTGGCCTGGAGTTCTCAAGGGTATCAGGGACTGCCATTACCGCGACTTCAGCATTTACATCGCCGACTGCGGAGGAAAGCTCTACCTGTTCGGGTATCTTGAGTATGTGGGAAGTGATCCCGCCGCAGACGATGCCAAGGGCAAGGCGCTCCCTGTTAACAAGCGCTGGTGGAACTATACCGATGCCTGCCAGGATCCTCTCCCGGATGCCGTCGAAAAGAAGCAAATCTGGACCGGCATGACAGAAGTGTTCCACCTGGATTGAGGCTCCAGCGGTAGCCCCCAGTTAGCCTATTTGGTGGCCCGGATGGCTTGGGCCGCGCGGATCATGGCTAGGTAGCCTTCCACAGGGACATAGTCGGGAATCGAATTTCCAGAGCCCAGGGCGTAGCCTTTCGCCATGTTGCGGAACCGGCTCCCACGCTCCAGGACAATGTCGAATATCTCTGCGGGTTTCTTCTGGCAGAGGATGTCCAGGTCAATCCCGCCGACGAGTCCGATCCGCTGGCTGTAGGTTTCGATCCAGCGCTCATAGGGCGCCACCGCGTCCTCATTGGAGTGCTTGGCGTTGATGCCCAGCGCAATGACATCGTCCATGATCTCGAAGATACACCCGCAAGAATGCCACAAGAAGGGCCTGTTGGCCGACTTGATGGTGTTGATCACCCGGCGATACTGCGGGATGATATGCTCCCGGATTGTTGTCGGAGACACGAGGGTGGAACTGCGGAAACCAAGGTCGTCGCCGAACCGGCAGATGGCGTAGGTGTCGGAATAGCGCTAGAGCAGGCGGTTCCACAGTGTCACCATGAGGTCGCCGATTTTTACGTACAACTCGGCGAACAGCTCCGGGTCATCCGCTTGCATGAAGGGGAGGTATTCGTAGCCGACCAGGTCCTCGCTGATTTCCAGGACGCCATTGCCGATGCCGCCGATTGCTTTCATGCCTGCGGGGATCTCGGCGGCCAGTGCATCGAACCGCTTCCCGGCTAATGCCCAGAATAGATCAGGGAGTTGCGCCCACGGGTAGGACTCGAAATCCTTCCGGTTCTGGATCGGGCCCTGTTTTCCGCCGAGGATGGCGCCGTGTTCAGGAAGAATATCGCAGATGCAGACCTCGTACGAAACGGTGTCGTAGGTCATGTCCTTGAAGAAGCGGCAATGATTCCGGAAATATTCACGCTGGTCGGCGGATCCGCCCTGAACGAGGTGGGCAAACCGGGTATCCAGGACTTTTTCCATGATTTCAGGGCAAATGATGTGTTCATAGAGCGGCAGGCGGGCGGGCCGCCGGTTGGCGAGGACATCCAGCATATAACGGTAGTCGGGTGCAAAGCTCATGGTCGATCCTTTAAAGGCGAAGCATTACGCGGAATATGGCACACCTTCGGACGAAAAGCGATTCTTACTGTGCTACGGCGATGGTGGTGGCCGGTTCCTCGCTGGCCTGGCTAATTTCCGGGTCGGTTTCTGGCTTCCCAGTCAGTTCAGTCTCAGCCGCCGGCTGAGCCCCTTCAACGACCACTGGCTCCACTGCAGCCTCTATCGGGATGATTGGTTCCGCCACCGCCACCGCTGGGATGGCCGGTTCAGGCTCCACGGCAACAGGTGGGGGGAGAGGGGTCTCAACCACGACCGGCTCAGTCACCACGACGACGGTCGGCGGGGCACCTTCAATCAA
>JBAXRC010000394.1:0-2727 GCA_037131415.1 bacterium
GTCCACTGGCTGAAAGCTCTACCTGCAGAAACAGGCTAGTCACTGCCAAGAAAACGGAAAAGACGAACGAACCGAGGATGGGATCCTTGATCATTCTGCACGGGGTCACGCCACACTTCCGCAATACCACGACAACCGGATACAGTACTTACACCCAGATTTGGAACCTGCCGCGTTGCTTGAGCATAAGTAAAAATAATAAATAGATTTTGCCGACAACTCAACAATCCAGAAGTGTTTCTTATATATGACTCACTAACAAGCTCGTTGCCAGGAACAGAGCTATATGCACGCCAGTCTATTAGCCCTAAATCCGACAAATTAGTATAACAGCCTTGATTTACAATTTTTGAAGCTAATGTTTGCGCAACATCCCACGCAATAGGCGCCCAATTCGCAACTTTTGCATCGAAATCACGTGTGGGTGCACCTGCTAAGATGGCAGCCAAAACCTCTATACTTCTCGTGTTGAGATTTACAAAGCCATGAGTCGGAGCGTTAGTGGTAACTGAGAAATTATCCAAAACCTTATGAAACGGAGCATTTTCCGTATTAGGCGCCCCACTGTGCGAATATAACCTGATCGTCCTGAGCGGGGCATAACAAATACTCCCTAACTCACCAGCCGTTCGCAAAGGCGCATTAGCCACATGCATGAAGAAATCAC
Organism: bacterium; assembly: GCA_037131415.1. GTDB lineage: Bacteria > Verrucomicrobiota > Kiritimatiellia > CAIKKV01 > CAITUY01 > JAABPW01. Next base: position 668 of record JBAXRC010000394.1, read on the forward strand.
CATCATAGTCCTCTGAAGCCGTTTGCCCATAATTGGCAGGATAGAGGGATAGCTTTGTAACCTCATTGATGTCATTAGGCGTGGGAGCTGCCGATGGAATGACCGACAAAATAGCATCACTCGGGACCCATTGCGCTAAATCATCCGGATCCCAATTGAAACGTGGATCGATACATTCGATCCATTTTGTCACAACCACCGGCTGACCATCACTTACAGGGCTAAGATCAATGTCAAATAGCAGTGGCGCTGCAGCTCCCGCAGGCACGGCATCACATGCGACGCCTCCCGTCATCATCTTTAAATTCAGCGCACATTGAAAATGCACCCTTACTGGCCCTGCCGGAAGCGGCCCACCTGAAAGGGAAATATCCGAGGCCGGAACATCTATCATCCCATAGGACTGAATCGCCCCCAATGGCTGAGTAATTCCATTCTGTGCCGGAGGAATGAAACTTGCACTTACATTCCCATTCAAATTCGAAAAACTAACACCAGCGTTTAAGTTGAATGACAAGGTGCTGGAATTAACGAAAGGATATGCGTATTCAACTTGAAATATTAGATACGCCGTCCACGTCCGATCCGGATTAAGGGTAAACTGATACGTCAGATCCACTTCATTAATCATCGGAACCGCCTCCACGCAACCAGCATCAAGGCGCTGGGGAATAGAATCACTGTCGACATAGTCAAGCAAGTTCATATATGCGTTGTTGGCAAAGTCACCCCATATCGGATCACTACCCAAACCAGAATCCCTAAACGCCTGGATAACCTGAGCCTGAGAATCCCACTGGTTTGATTGCCCGCCAACAAATACACGAGCCGGTTTCGGAAAGTATGAAAAATCAACAAAATTGGTTACCGGCCTCACAACATAGTTCGCAGCCCCGGCAAAACCATTTAATTCTTGAACCGTTTCGTATGGTCGACTTGCGATAAACCCATTTATGTCGCTCATCTCCGGAAGATTCCCGACCTGAATCTCCGCCACATTTGTCCCTACGCCTCTTGTCACCCCGTCGCCAGATGCATTCGCATCCAGCAATCCGGAACAATTCACGATCATATAGCCAACCCGGCCCTGTTCACTACCGCCACTGACCTGGATCCATTGCGGTCGGGGATTGATTCCTGAAGCCAGCATCGCGCGCGGTATCCAGTCCAATACAGGTGAATTGGTGAAATTGGCAACCTCACCGCCTCCGCCAGACGAGGAGAGAATGTCCCAGTTCGGATAGGGGCGGTCCCCGAGATTGGCTTCCAAGCCATCCAGGGCCCGCGCCTGCGCCACATGCAGCAACTGCCGCGCCCGCACATCATTCCGGAAAGCCCCTGCCGCCACCCGTTCCGTACGCATGTAGATGGCAAACGCCACAGCCATCACCATCATCAGGGCCACCAGCCCGATGACCATGATCAACGCCACGCCTGATTTTGACGTTGTCACAACCCCATCACCATTTCCCGGGATCGGATTCATGAATAGTACTCTCCTGATTCCATCGTTCGGCTTAATACTTGTACCGATTCCTGTTGGGGAACTCCGCCCGCGACTGAAAAACCCTGTTGCTTGCAACCGGGCGTCCGTCCGAAACTGTCACGAGAACGTCCACATAAAGCGGCAGGGATTGCTTGGAAATATATCCCGCCCCCTCAACGAATGAGAACCCGACCAGGTTCGTATCGCATATCTGCTGCCCCGACCGGATCAGCGCCGATCCACTGAAACTATAGGTCACATTAACAGCTGAACGTGTCGTGTTGCTTGCATCTCCAATGATCCAGAAGTTAGCGGTACTCGCAGTCACCGTGAATTCATAGTTGCTGCCGATAACCGCTTGTGACAGATCCTGCGCCACGAAATCGGCAACAGCACGCCCTGTCATATTCATCTCGACACGACGCGCCCCCGTGGTCCATGTGCTCGACGCCTGGGCAAATACCTTGGCCACAATCAGGACAATGATCACCAAGACCGCCATGGCCACCAGGAGTTCGATCAGGGTAAATGCCCCTGAGCCCCTCCCGTTTACTCGGATAACAGAGAGAGAGGT
>JBAXRC010000395.1:0-2718 GCA_037131415.1 bacterium
TGCGCATTCCGATCAATTCGGCCACTCATTCCGATTGATTCCGGCCACTTGTTCCGATGATTCCGGCCACCCCCTCGGAGCGAAGCGACGCTGGATGGTTGAACTTGTAGCATAAACGATCCGATGTGAGTCAAGGTCGGTTTGTTTTTTGACCCAGTCGGAGTCCCGTACCCGGGACGACGCTTTTTTCTCCTTTCTTCTTTCCTTCCCCCATTAGGGGATCCTGTTTAAGCCTGCCCCGCAGGGGGCAGGGATCCTAGTTCCTGGAGGCGGCCTTGCCTGCCCTGAGCTTGCGCATGGATTCCTCGCAGCTGAGGTCTATGCGGTGAGCGCCGTGAATGAGCCGGTCGAGGATGGCGTCGGCCACGGTGGCATCGCCGATCAGCTCGTGCCAGCGGTCTACAGGGAACTGGCTGGTCATGAGGGTGGAGGCGCGGCCCTGGCGGTCGTCGAGGATCTCCAGGAAATCGCGGTACTGGTGCGGGGTGGCCTTTTCAAGCCCCCAGTCGTCAATGACCAGCAGCTGGGTTTTGGCGAGCTTCTTGAGCAGGGATGGCAGGCTACCATCGGCCTGGCAGGCGCTGAGCTCCCTGAACAGCTTGGGGGCATAGAAGTAGAGCGTCCTGTAGCCATCCCGGCAGGCCTTTTGGGCCAAGGCGCAAGCGAGGTAGGACTTGCCCGTGCCGGTCTTGCCGGTAATGAGGCAGTTCTGGGCGTGCTGGATCCAGTCGCCGCCGGCGAGGTGGTCCATGACGCTACGCTGGAGCCCGCGCTTCTGGCGGTAGTCGACATCTTCCAGGCAGGCCGGCTGGCGGAGCTTGGCGGACTTCAGGCGCGTGGAAAGCGCCCTATTTTCCTTCCAGAGCCACTGCCGCTCGATCAGCATGGCCAGCCTGTCCTCGAAGGGCATCTCGCCCGTGGTGGCGCTCCGGCGCTGTTCCTCCAAGGCCTCGACCATGCCGTGGAGCTTCATGGTCTGCATCTTCTGCATCGTGGGTTCGAAAAGCATGTTGTCATCCTCCCTTACTGGTAGTACTCCGCGCCCCTGACGTTGTCATGCCCGCCCACGGGGCATGGCGCGGGTTCCGCTGGCAGGGGAACACGATCCAGGCCGGCGCGGAGCATGTTCTCGATGCGACTGTAGGTGGCGATGTTCAGCTTCAGCGCCTTGATGCAGGCCCGTTCAAGCCGGGCGTCTCCATACCGCTTGCCCAGGCGGATCACGCCGAGGCAGGGCCGGTAGCCATGTTCAACCATCGGACGGCTCGCCATGATCTGGGAGACCACTTCCATGCAGGCAGGCCCGATGCGGCGTGCCCAGTCGATCATCCGCTCGGGTGTCCACTCCAGGAACTGCTGGTGCGCCGGTGGCCGGTGCTCCAGCAGGGTTGTATGATGGCCCCTCTTATGGCTGCGCACATGGGCGGCCACCCGCCTCGACTTGTGGAACAGTTCCACAGTGGTCCGGGTGAACCGAACCATCACTTCTTCCTTGATCAGGTTGAAGGGGGCGCTGTAGTAGTGCCCGTCCACTTCGACATGGTAGTCGATATGAACGGTTGCCTTCTTCCACTCGGCCAACTCGTAGCGCCGTTCCGGAAGGGACTTGAGCACGGAACGCTCCATCGACTCCAGGACCTCCTTCCGGCAGCCGGGAAGCTTCTTGAAGGGCTTCGCATTCATCCGCTTGAGCAGCACCTTGACCGCCTGGTTGGCTTCCGCGATGGAGAAGAAGGTCCGATGGCGTAGGGCAGCCAGGATCCAGCGCTCGGCGAGCAGCACACCACCCTCCACCTTCGCCTTGTCCTTCGGACTGCGCTTGCGTGCGGGTAGCACGGTGAACCCGTAGTGCTCCGCCATCTCCTGGTACGTCGGGTTGATGTCCGGATCGTACCAGCACGGGCGCGTGACCATCGGCTTCGGGTTGTCGGGCACAACCGCCAGGGGTACCCCGCCAATATCCTCCAGCGCGTTAACCTGCCCCCCGATCCAATCCTCAAGCTTCTCGGCCACCGTAACTTCCGAATAGGTGTAGTTGCTGCATCCCAGCACCGCCACGAACAGGTGCCCCTGCGTCACCTCGCCAGTCACTGGATCCGTGATCGGGATCGTCTGTCCGGCAAAGTCCACGAACAGCTTCTCCCCGGCGCGGTGCTCCTGGCGCAGGCTGATCGCCCGCTTCCCCAGCCAGTCCCGGTACAGCTTGCAGTACTGGCTGTACCCATAGCCATCAGGCACATGCCCGCGGTACTCATCCCACAGCAGTTGCAGCGTCATGTCCGACCGCCTCATCTCCTGCCGGATATAGACCATGTCCAGCACTGGACGGGGCTCCTCCACCACCTTGGGGGGAAACAGCAACTGTTCCAGACGACCCTCATCCATCCCCTCCGGCAGCGGCCACCCCAGTCCAGCCGCCGCCGCCCGCCCGAGATACTCGCCCACCGTACTCCGAGCCATCTTGCAGCTCTCGGCAATCTGCCTCTTTGAACGCTTCTGCTCCAGCGCCAGCCGGAGTACTTCCGATATCTTCCTCATGGATAACCTTTCCTTCGCCATCTACGCCTCCTTTTGGAGCCGTATCTTGGCCTTTGTTACCCAGCGCCGCCACCCTATCCGAGGGGGTGGCCGGAATCATCGGAACAGGTGGCCGGAATCAATCGGAATGCCCGGCCGGAATGCATCGGAATGGGTGGCCGGAATGCGTCGGAATACGCA
>JBAXRC010000396.1:0-2716 GCA_037131415.1 bacterium
GTTGTTCTGCCGGGTGAATCCGGCGCAGGAGTTAACCCAGGCGGTTGTGATTGCACCCACCCATGAGCTGGCCATCCAGATCCAGCGGCAGGCCGGACTGCTGGCCCAGAACTCCGGGATCCCGGTCCGGTCCGTGCTGCTGATCGGCGGCACGCTCATGCAGCGGCAGCTCGACAAGCTCAAGAAAAAGCCGCATCTGGCCATTGGTTCACCCGGCCGGATCCGTGACCTGATCCAACTCGGCAAGCTCAAGATGCCGGTCGTCAGGATGATCGTCATGGATGAAGCCGACCGCCTGCTGGGCGCCGAGACGCTGGATTCGGTCAGGATGATTGTCCGTTCCGCCCCCCGGGGATGCCAATTGGTCTTTGTGTCCGCTACCGAGCAGAAAGCCTGTTCGGCCGAGGCGGCGGCATTGGCGCCAGGCCTGGTCATGCTCCGCACCGCCGCGGCGCCGGTCAACGCCGATATCGAGCATGGCTATGTCGTTTGCGAGGAGCGCGACAAGCCGGATGTGCTGCGCAAGCTGATCAATGTGCTGAAGCCGCCCCGCGCGATCGTGTTTGTCCACCGCAACCAGCGCGCCGAGGAGATTGCCGGAAAATTCACCTATCACGGCCTGGCCGTGGCCGATCTGCATGGCGCCTATGATAAAAGCGAGCGCAAGAAGGCGATGGACGATTTCCGTGCCGGCCGCGTCAGTGTGCTGATCGCCTCGGATATCGCGGCCCGCGGGTTGGATATTCCCGGGGTGACGCATATTTTCAATGCCGATGTGCCCACCGAGAGCAAAGCCTACCTGCACCGGGTTGGCCGGACGGCCCGTGCCGGTGCCCGAGGTAATGCGATTACGCTGATGACCGAGGACGAGACGCGACTGGTGAGGCGTTTCGAGACGGAGCTGGGCATTACCATGATCCCCCTGATCCTGCGGGAAGGCCGCATCTGGCAGGCGTAATGTCTTGAACAGCGCAAAAAGTGCCGAGGAAGATGTAAACCGCAGATGAACGCAGAGAACGCGGATGGGGAGAATGCCTAATGAATAAGCTACGGCATGGAGCTATTCTAGCGTTTCTGCTGGTGATGCTGGTAGAAGTCCTATGGGTCGGGCTCGATACGGAACGGGCTTCCAAACCTGTTGTATGGCAGTGGGTTGCTACGAAGGTTTCGGTCGGATTTCCGGTGAACTGCGTTTCAGTTACGACCCTTGAAAGCAGAGGGAAACCCCTTTTCGTGATCGGGACTGATGATCCCTGGGCACCGGGGGTGCGATTTCTGTGGGGATGGTGCTTGGTTGACTTGCTGGCAGCGGTCGCGGTTTTCCTTGGAATGACCCGGCTCCTGCGTCACGAGTCAGGTCGTTTGTTCATCAAGGCCTCAGTTTTGGGGGTGGTTGGCGGGGTTTTGATGAGCCTGGGCTCAAGCGAAACGGGGGAGAGGAACTGGCTTACCTGGGTTTCACTGGCGTTCCTGTTTGCAGGGCTTCCTGCGCTTATCTGCTTTCATACCAAGCGCTTAGCTGCGGAATGGGGAGCCCTTTCCGTGCTGGCGGTGAGTCTGATGGTGCTACCCTGGGCCAGCCAGTGGGGTGACCAGTTCAAGACCGAGAACCGGTTCACGATATCGCACCGAAGCAAAACGGCCCTGGCGCCCACGGTCCAGCAAATGGTTGTCCAACCACTGGCCTGCTGGGTGGTATTGAGTATCCCGCTGTTCGTGATGCGCAGAGTTCAGAGGGCAAGAGCCTGACTCCTGAGTGCCCCGCCACCTTGCGCGGCGGGAACCGAGCCTTTTTGCGACCCGTGGCACAAGGCCACGGGGACGCCCCTCGTAACTGACCCCTTACTGCAAAAATTGCTTCCCGGGGGAAGTTTTCCGCTTGTTACCGTTGTTTGGGGGTGATACGGTTACATCCTTGGCGTCTAATAGTAATTTTTGGATTTAAGGTACCTGCCTGGAGGGTTTGACGATGCGGTTCTATACGTTTTTCGTGATACCGGTATTTGTCCTTTTTCTTGCGATGCAAACGGCCCAGGCGGCGACCAACACGGCGGTTGTTTTTCAGCGGGCTCCTGTGGCTCCGGGGCTTGATTACCCGATGACCGTTACCACCAATGAAAACGGGGTTCCCGTCCATCGCTTCTCCATGAATCCGGCCATTACGAACATGGCTGTTGCCACCAATGATCTGGCCGTGCTCAAGGCGCAGCTCGAGGGGATTGAAGCCGAGTCAAAAAAAGCCGGCGAAGACGGCAAGGCGCTCCGGAATACCATCCGGAATGACTATCGCGCGGTCGTCGGGGTCATGACGAATTTCGCAGCCCGGAATCCCGATGGCAAAAAACTCAAGGATCGCATTGACTCGTTGGAAGCCGAATTGAAGGCGCTGAAGGCGGAAATGCAGAAGAAACTGGATGAGGATGAAGCCTACAAGACGGCACGGTCGAAAGCTGAAGCCACTCGTGACTCCATGAAAGCTTTCGAGAAGAAGGTTGCTGGAATTCGTGAAAAACAAACGGATATCGGGGCCAAAGTGTGGCAGTTGCAGACCTTGGTGGATCAGACCCGGAAGGCGGAAGCAGACGCGCTGAAGGCGAAGGAAGACGCGAGGAAGGCGAAGGAAGCCAAGGCGACGATTTCCTCGCCGTAACCGGGTTATTTAATGTGGTGTAAGAAGGGCATGCCTATGCACAAGATGTTGTCTTTAAGCCGATGC
>JBAXRC010000397.1:0-2710 GCA_037131415.1 bacterium
GCCCATCAGCTTCCAGATCAAAAAGACAATGGCTGCCCCGATGAAGCTGCCAATCACAATCCAGATTGGCGCCAAAACGATCATGCCCAACGCCGTCATCACGCTCACCCTCGCACCCAGGTGAAGCAATCCCAGTACCGCCTGGATCACCCCGCTCACCACCCCCAGGGCCACCGCGAATATCAGGGGATCAACCAGCCCGCCCACCTTCGGCATGCCGCGATAGAACTCCGCGGGCGCTAAAATGACCTTCTTGACCGTGTTGATGATGTCCTCAACCGGCGACTTCCGGGGCGATTCCATTCCTGTTGCATTTTCCATGATATGCCTCCTTTGTTGACGGCTATGTTGCTCCCTTTCGAAAGAGAACTCAACCTGGAAATCAAAGCAAACGTAAGGGTTACAGCGAGGAAGCGTCCCCGTGGCCTTGTGCCACGGGGCGTAAAAATGTTCGGTTCCCGCAACGCAAGGTGGCGGGGCACCCCCTGTACCTGACCCATTACACGTCAACTCACCCGAAATTCATGTATGTGCCCTTGGGACCCGTCAGGGCATCATCCCACTTTTTGGTCTTTACGGCGCCGATGTAGGCAATTTTCTTGGAGGACATGAGCGAGGGCTTTCCGTCGCGCTCACGAACCGGCAGGGTCGTGGTGTCGAATTCCTGCTGCTTGATGGTCGCGGTCTCCGGAACCTCATATTGGACGTAGAGGGTCGTCACGTCCTGGTCGGAAAAGAAGAGGATCTGGGCGCCGCGTGGAATGCAGCGGTATTCCCGGTTTGTAATGGCATTGCTGGTGAATTTCCGGATCTGCGTAAAGCCATCCTCGTTATACGCCACCGTCAACACCCGCTCCCGGTCCAGAATCGCACTGTGAATGAGGGTCGAGTCGACAAACAGCTTCTCAGGCGGCGACACCACCTTGTAGCGGCCGTCCTTCCACACCAGCAACAGCTTGTCGAGCGAGGAGCATTCGAACAACAGCGCCCCGGTAATTCCGTGCCCCAGGTACCCCTTCACCTTGTCCAGGTTGATCTTCAGCTCCGATGCCGTCAATTCCCGCATCTCGACCGCCTGGAACGCCTGGATCACGGTCCGGCGCGGGAATGACGCCCCGTGCTTCTTTTGCAGCTGCCGCAGGTACCGTACCGCATAGCCGGTAAGATTGGCCAGATTCTCGCGGGACTCGGCCAATTCAATCCGCAACGCCTCCATATCCGACTGGTTCTTCGACAGGTCAAACAGGGAGATTCGCCGGATCGCAATCCCCAGCAGCAGCTCGATATCCCCGTGGGTCAGGTCGCGTTGAAGCTGGGACAGGAACGGCTCCAGCCCCTGGCGGACCACCTGCTCAACGGCCTCGGGGGATTCACACGATTCAATGGGTTTATAAAGCCTGTTTTCGACAAAGATCTGGACCAGGGCCTTGCGATGCAGTTCCTCGGTCAGCTTCTTCTGCTGCACCTTCAGCCGCCGCTTGAGCAGTTCCAGGAGGCGCGCGGTATTATGCTGCAGCACCTCCTCCACATCCATCTCCACTGGCTTGCCATCCCGGATCACCATGATCCGGCTGGCGATCTGCGCCTCGCACTGGGTGAAGGCATAAAGGGCCTCAACCGCGCGGTTGGGATCCTGCTCGGCCTGGAGCAGGATCTCGATCTCCACCGCCTCGGCCGTATAGTCATTGATGCTGCGCAGCTTGACCTTCCCCTTGCGCGCGGCCTCCTCGATGGAGGCGATCAGGGAGTCGGTGGTGGCGCCAAACGGGACCCCGCGGATCACCAGGGTCTGGGGATCCCGGATTTCGACACGGGCCCGTACCCTGACAAACCCCTTGCCCTTGTCGTACCCGGCCACATCCATGAGCCCGCCCTGCTGGAAATCAGGGAACACCTCAAACGGACGCTTCTGGAGAATCGCCACCTGCGCCTCGAGTAATTCGGTGAAGTTATGCGGCAGGATGCGGGTTGAAAGACCAACCGCAATCCCTTCCGCCCCCAGCATCAGCAACAGCGGAATCCGGGCCGGCAAAGTCACTGGTTCCTCATTGCGGCCATCGTAGGAGGGGACGGTATCCGTCAGGTCGGGATCAAAAATCTCATCCCGCGCCAGCCCCGTGAGCCGACACTCGATGTAGCGGGAGGCGGCCGCCGGGTCGCCCGTGAGTAGATTGCCGAAATTCCCCTGTCCCTCAATGAGATACTGCTTGTTGGCCAACGTCACCAGGGCATCCTCGATGGAGGCGTCGCCATGCGGATGGAACTGCATGGTATACCCGACAATATTGGCCACCTTGATGAACTTGCCGTCATCATTCTCGGCCAGCGAATGCAAAATGCGGCGTTGAACCGGTTTCAGCCCGTCATCCACATCCGGGATCGCCCGGTCACGGATGACATAGGAGGCGTATTTCAGGAAGTTGTCGTTCACCAGGTGCTTCAGCGGGCCATCCGGAACGGCGTCAATGTCGCGGACGACAATCCTTCCCTGCGCCTCGCCCGCCTGACCGCGGGACACCACGGGCGCCAGCTCCTCCCCGTCAAAGAATTCCTGCTGCTCACTCATGACTCAACCTCAACCACCAGGTTATTCATGATGTACTGGCGCCGTTCGGGCGTGTTGCGGCCCATGTAGAAGCCGAGAATGGAGGGAATGCTGTGGCGGTTCCCTACGGTCACCGGCGTCAACCGCATCTGCGGACCAATGAAC
>JBAXRC010000398.1:0-2703 GCA_037131415.1 bacterium
CCGGCGTAGCGCTTTCGCTGGCGAATCCTGGTGTGATCTTAGCCCGGCGCAAGGCCGGGGCGTTCGCTATTGCCATGGCGGAGCGGATTTGGTGTACTTTCCTCGATGTCGTGCTGATTTTCGGAGGAAATGTGGTCGTCCGCGTGGAGAATTGGCAGAAAGCGGCGTATCCGGATAGAGCAGATATGATTCCAGAACAACAATCGACGGGCCGAAACGCGAGTAACAGACTAACAACCCGTCCCTTCTTTTCCTAGACGGGGTCAAACATGGGCTGCTTCCTCCTCTTTCGGAACGGTGATTCGGTACTTCGAGTTAAACTGTCCCCCTCGGTAAAGAGAGCGGTTCCCTTTGCCTAAATCTAGGCGCTCCGGTGCAAGTCGGCTGAACCATTCATGCCCGGCCGACTCCGCCGCCCAGAGGAAGAGTCGTTTAACTTTGACCGAACTGCACACTTCTAGCAGGGGTTGCAACACTTGCGGGCGCAGTGTGCTCAAGCCGCTCATGAGTTCAACTGCATGCGTGATGGCATCGTTGGTGGTTGCCAGGTGGAGGATCTCCAGGATCGCACGTTCCGGCGCGGAGATCCGAAGGGAGAACTCACCGCGCGCGACATCCATGAACCCAGTCTGGTCGGTTGATCTAAAAAGGCTCGGTCGGTGATACTGGATCTTCACTCCCCATGCATGTTTCTTGAACCAGGCGGGCAGCCGCTCCCGGCGTTCACTGAAAAGATGAACCACCGTTTCTTCGCCCATTGGCAAATATTGTCCCAGGCCGTTCAGTGATAATGCCGTATCACCGCCTACGTAAACGCTGAGTTTCAATTGCGTCTGGAGTGCGTAAACGCCACCGAGCCAGTTTACTGCGTCACCAGTACGCAAAAAGGCACCGCACCCTATGGACTGAATCCAGCCGGATGAGGCATAACGCCGGGCCAACTGGCGGGATATGCCAAGTTCGCGCAACCACGGTGCCGTCGCCACCGTTCCCTTAGGCCACTTTAGCAATAAATTGTTTATCTTCGATTCCATTATGACTACTCATGGTTTACATAAATATATATTACGCAAACTGAAACCTCATGCTTGTTTGAATGTGAAGCTATAAAGTACATCTATAGTTTACAAAAGCAACACAAAACACAACGGAATCTCATTTGCGTTTATGGCTGTCAGAACGGTGGCTTTCGAAGGATTCCCAGATTCATCCCGCCATATGTAAACAATCATTGATAAGATAAAGCTGCTTGCTTTATCGTTGTAAATTGATTTACATATCACCGTGAACCGTGAAGCAGAGTTTAGACGTTACATAGAGGAAGCAACCGGCACCGCCCCCCTCATCGAAGGAGTGCAGAGCGAGATATCCGGAAGGCTCCCGCTCTATTTGCGCAACTATTACCACCTGGCGAAGACCCAGCTTTTCGGCCGCCAGTCCCTGCTGGCCATTCAAAATCCCGACACGGACACCGCCACGCCGTCGGAATACGCGCGGCATCACAACACACTCCGGTCCAGTTTAGGTAACGAGGTGGTATTGGTACTGCAACAGGTTTCGTCCTACTGTCGACAGCAACTCGTCCGCCTGGGAATACCCTTCGTGGTCCCGCATCGCCAGGCATTCCTCCCGCCCATGATGGTTGACTTGCACGAACGCTTCCCGCGGACGGCAAGCCAGCCTGGCAGCCGTCTGGCGGCCGCCGCACAGGTGGTTCTGCTCCGGCATCTTCTAGGCAGACACGTCGAGGGAGTCTCACTTCGCGAACTGGCAAGTGAACTGGGCTACTCAGCGATGACCTTGAGTACCGTACGGATCGAACTGGAATCATTGGGGCTCTGTAAGTCGATCCAGCAAGGCCGCAGCACTCACATGGAGTTTCCAGCACCCATGCGCGAACTTTGGGAGCGCGCCGAGTCACACCTGCTGAGTCCGGTAAAAGCGCGCCACTGGGTTCGCTTCATTCGCAAGGACGAGCGGAATCTCCACGCGGGCCTGACCGCCTTGGCGGCATCGTCCCTAATTTCCGATGATGAACTGCCCACCTGCGCCATGAAGAGTCCCGACTATCGGGCCCAGTTGGAGAGAGGCGACATAGTCAGGTGCCTCGGCCCTGAAGACGCCCAAGCGCGCGTGGAGTGCTGGGCCTATGATCCCCACCTGTTGTCGGATGGTCACGCCGTTGACCGATTGTCTCTGTATCTGAGCCTGCGCGGCACTCACGACGAACGCATTGAGAAAGCATTAACCTCCCTTCTGGAGGGCATACCATGGTGAAGGGCCTCCAGAGATTTCGGGAATACTTCAGCGACCATCCGAACTCGTTCGTGGTGATCGGCGGGGTGGCGTGTGACGAGTGGTTGGGACTGCAGGGGTTACCCTTCCGCCCGACCAAGGATGTGGACATGGTTCTCATCATCGAGGCGCTGACGCCAGCCTTTGTGTCCCGCTTCTGGGAGTTCGTTCGTGCCGGGAAGTACGACAACCGCCATCGGTCGACCGGCAAACGGACTTACTACCGCTTCAGCAAACCGACAGAGCCGGACTTCCCGGCCATCGTCGAGATCTTCAGCCGGCAGCCGGAGGGCCTGGACTTGGCGGACGGTCAGGAAATCGTACCCATTGCCATCGCCGACGAACTCTCCAGCCTTTCCGCCATATTGATGGATGACGACTACTACCGGCTGATCCGCGGTTGCAGGA
>JBAXRC010000399.1:0-2698 GCA_037131415.1 bacterium
TTCCCGTGTTGCCTGTTATCAGGATCGGCTTGTCTCCTATGGGACGCCAGTGGTTTTGATGATTCTCGAAAAGGGAACACCTGTCAATAAAATCGGACAGTTCTGCGTAATAGGTCAGAAGGGGGAGGGCGTCCCCGAGGCCTTGTGCCACGGGGCGCAAAAAGGTTCGGTTCCCGTCACGCAAGGTGGCGGGGCACCCCTTATAACTGACCCCTTACCAGGAACTTTGGTGTGGAATTGCGCCGGGCGAAAGACTACCTTCCTGTTCCTGACCCCTTCGATCCTTTCTGGAGAGAGATGACAAAAAAAGACATACACCGGCGATTTCTTGACCAACTGGCGAAGGATTTGGAAGCCATTACCGTCTCAGCCAAGGCGTCTTTTGCGACGGCCACGGATGATGAGCATCGCGCGGAGCACAAGTATGACACCTTCAAGCTGGAGTCGTCCTTCCTGGCCCGCGGGCAGGCCAAGCGCGTGGATGACTTGACCGAGGCGCTGGAATCGCTACGGATGCTGCCGGTGAAGGCGCTTCCCAAGGGCAGTCCCGTCCAGCTGGGCGCCCTGGTCCGCTTGAAGGCGGATGACGGGGCGACCCGCACCCTGCTCTTCGGCTCGGCGGCAGGCGGTGAGATGCTCCTGGACGATGGCGAGGAGATCACCGTTGTCACCTCCCGCTCGCCGCTGGGCGAGGCGGTTTTGGGCAAGGTGGCGGGGGAGACCTTCAAAATCAAGATCGGCCCGACCCTTCAGACGTTCAAGGTTCTGTCGGTGACATGAGCCTTCGGTTGAAGTATAAGTCAAATTTCTATTTTCATCTCGGTGTTCCCGTGCTTCTGTGGTAAAAGCATCTCCAGACAACGTTTTATGTTGGCTTGAGTATTGAACGACAACTGAAGAAAGGAGCGATTCATGAAACGGAAACGCAACCACTTGGAGTTAACCCGGTATTCGGGAAGTGCGGGGGTGTTATCCGCGCTGCTGCTTGCCGCGTGGACCACGCCGGCCTCGGCCCAGGAACCTGCGGGCAAGGATCTGCGCCTGTTTTATTCCCAGCATTGCGCCGGGTGTCATGGGCCGGATGGGGCTGCGGGAAAGAAATTCAAGGGGAAGGATCTTACGGATCCGGCATGGCGAAAGGGCACTTCGGACGAGAAGATGGTGAAGGTCATCCAGAAGGGGATCTTCTTCGGACTGGCCATGCCGGGCTTCAAAAAGGACCTCACCGGCACGGAGTCTCAGCGTCTGGTCACCGAAGTTATCCGTCAGAGTGAAAAGGGGAAGGTGATTGCCCCGGAAGCCAAGGGTCCGGTCGGGAAGTAAATCAGGGTGCGTCTGCCCTGGGCGCGATTTCCGGCGGCCTTGACAAAAGATGTCTTTGTTGGATAATTGTTTACAAATGACGGAGATGTAAACAACATGACAACAATTCTATCCATCAGGGTTCCCGCCTCGGAGGCGGCGCTGTTGACCCGGCTTGCGAATCAGGTTGGGCTTGATCGTGCCACGCTACTCAAGCAGGCGCTTCGGGAGGGATGCAACGAAGTGCTGTTTGAGCGGGCGGGTATGGCCTACCGGCGGGGGCAGGTTTCCCTGTCCCGTGCCGCTGAAATGGCGGGGTTGCCTCTGCGTGACATGATGTTGCGCCTCCATTCTGCCGGGCTTACACTCAACTATGGAGTCGAGGATCTGGCCGGGGATCTGCGCCCATGATCGTCGTCGCGGATACCTGCCCTCTCATTTTTCTCGGCAAGATCGGCCAGGTGGGGCTGATTGGAGGATTGTTTCCCGGCAAGCCCTGGTTGCCTGCCTCGGTGCGAGACGAGCTTCTGGTTGCCCCGATTTCTCCTGCGGAGGAATTGGAGTTGAGGAACTTCCTGAAATCATGCCGTATTGAGCCGGTGTCAAAACCCCGCCAGTATGCCACGGCCCTGAGCCGGACGGACAACGAGGTCTTGACCCTGGCGACCCGTCGAAAGGCCGATTACCTCCTTTCCGATGACCGTCTTCTTCGCCAAATGGCGGTGGTTGAAGGAATTCGCCCGCTGGGGACCCTGGGGATTCTGTTGAAAGCCATGGATCGAGGGTTGCTGACGCGGGCTAAAACCCGCCGGTGGATTGAAATCCTTGTTCAACAACACCAATTTCGGATCAGTATCGAAGTGTATGATGCCACCCTGAAGCGGATCGAGGGGTGGAAAGGGCCGGCGACACAACCCTGATGGAGAATCATGCTATGACAAAAACCGTTGCGCTGAAAATCGTGAATCCCATTCTGGGGGCCGTTGTGCTGACCCAGGTGCTGACGGGGCTTCTGCATGGGTTGATGTCCCGTGACGTCTTTGAAACCGTTCACCTTGTTGGCGGCATCCTGATCGTCATCGTGGCGGCGCTGCATATCACCCTGAACTGGCCCTGGATCAAGGCGACCTTTTTCCGGCCGGGACAGCCGTAGCCGGGTAAGAGGCGGATTTACCCCGGAGGGCCTCCGGTCCTGCAGCGTAGCCTGTCTATGACCCGCAAGTACCGGAGAAGAGGTAAACCGCGGATGAACGCGGAGAACGCGGATGAGGAGAAAGCCTTATCCGGTGCAGTGTGGGCGAAGCCTTGCCCAACCAGAGCCCTCTGCCCTTCCTGGTCCTCTTGTCAGCGTCTTCTGCGTTCATCTGCGGTTCGCCTTCTCCAGGACGGGTAGAGC
>JBAXRC010000400.1:0-2694 GCA_037131415.1 bacterium
CCGCGTTCATCTGCGGTTCGCCTCTTCCCCAGCCATTCCGGCTAACAGAAAGCAAGCGAGGCGGGCGGTGAAGACTTTTTTTTCGTCGCCGGGCACAAAAAAAGGCCCGCCGTTTGGGCGGGCCTTTTTATCTGCCTTCTGCGGGACGGAGTGTTATTCCATCTGCATCATCGGCATTTCCGGCTGGGCCTTGGCCAGATCGGAATAGGTGATTTTGGCCGCGCTCTTGAGCTTCTGCATGAAGCCATCGAACAGCTCCTTCTGCTTCTGCTGAGTGAGGTGCGCCGCCAGCTTCTCCTTAACCTCGGCCAGAGGCACGGTTTTGCCGGCCTCGTGCGCGGTCACCTGGATAATATGATAACCGTACTGGGTGGTCACCACCGGACCAATGGCGTTGGTCGCCTGGCTGAACGCGGCATCCTCGAACTCCTTGACCATCTTGCCGCGTGTAAACGGGCCCAACTCGCCGCCATTGTCCTTGCTGCCGGGATCGGCGGAATGTTCCTTCGCCAATTTGGCGAAATCCGCGCCAGCCACCAGCTGCTTCTGGAGATCTTCAGCCTTGGCCTTCTTCTCCGCCTTCTCCTTGTCGGTGTCCTTCGGATCCAGCATGATCAGGATATGCCGCGCCTCAACGGTCTCGGGCTGCACAAAGTTTTCCTTCTTTTCGGTGTAGAACTTGTTGATTTCCTCGTCTGAAACCACCATGTTCGTCGGAACCTCCGACTCAACCAACAGCTTGATGCGGATCTCGCTGGTCAGGTTGGAACGGAGCTCGACCATGGTCATCTTCTCGCGCGCCAGGATGGTCTCAAGGGTCATATCCTTGGGCATCCGCGCCGTGATCATCGCCAGGGCCTCGTCGATATCCTTGTCCTGCACCACGACCTTGCGCTTGTCGGCTTCCTGGTTCAGCAGGGATCGCATTACAAAACGCTCTGCCGCCTGAGGACGAAACCGGCCCATCATCGCATCCATCTGCTCCGGGCTGATATTGCCGGCATTCTGACCCAACATTCCCTTGATCTGCTTGTCCGCTTCGCCAACGGTCAACTTGTCATTCCCCACGGAAACCAATATCGCGGTCGGATCCACCGTCGGGGCCGCCGGAGTTTTCACCGCAGCCTTCACCTCAGTCTTGTCCGCCGGCTTTTCAGCCTTGGTTTCCGACTTGTTACATCCGGAACCAAACGCGACCGCCACACCACCACACACCATCAATGACATTATTTTTTTCAACATGACTTGATCCTTCCTTGTATAAAAGGCTTGAATGCTACCTCATCCCCCCTCTCCGTTGCCAGAAAATTATGTTGATTCAAAAGGGGGACGATTTTGGAGGGCGAGGCTTGCCGAGCCGCGCGGCAAGGGCATCGAATGGGCCACACTCCAAAACGGGGGAACCGTAGGCGCGGATTGGTACCAGGGCTAACCTCTTGCAAGCTACAGCCCGGATGAATAGAGTGCACGGCTCGGATGTGACGTTTATGAAGAACACCACGGTTTTCCGGAAATTTAGAATGGCGCTTCTACCCGGCCTCGTTTGGCTGGGCCTGGCATTCGCCATGGCCGGATGTGTCACGCGTGTACCGACCCCGGCCAGGCCCCGTCTGGCGATTATCCTGGATGACGCCGGAAATGAGAATGGCTTTTACGACGAGATCTACACACTGCCCCGTCCTGTAACCCTGGCCATCATTCCTAATACTCCGTGGGCGGCGACCGTGCTCCGCCAGGCACGGCACCATCGGATGGACACCATCGGGCATATCCCCATGCAATCCTCCGTTACCAATGAACTTTTCGTCGTGACGACCAACATGACCGCTGTTGAAATTTTCGAGGGCCTCACGTCCGCCATCGACTCCCTGCCCGGCATCAAGGGCATCAATAACCACATGGGCTCCCTGGCCAGCGCTGATCTCCAAACCCTGGAGCCTGTCATGGCGGTGCTGAAGGCGAAACAGATGTTTATCGTGGACAGCCGGACCACCCGTGACAGCCTGATTTTTAAAACGGCACAGGACTGGGAAATCCCCTGCCTGGCAAAAGATGACTTTCTCGACTCCGAAGCCGGAGAGGAGCGAATTCGAAAGCACCTGCGCTACCTTCTCTCGGTTGCCCGCAAACGCGGCTACGCGGTGGGTATCGGGCATGTCCAGAACCTGGAGACCATTCTGGTGCTGAACGATTTCATGCGTGAACACGCCAACGATGTTGAATTTGTGGGTGTCCGCCAATTAATACAGGCTGACTGAAAAGCCATCCAAATTCACTGGCGTCCCATAGGAGACAAGCCGATCTTGATAACAGGCAACACGGGAAGTCGTTTGACGGCCCCCTCTCCCCCAAGGGGAGAGGAAGGATGGGAACACGGAGAAATAGAAAACCGGAAAACTCGAAAATGACAGGGATCGAGATGTTCTGAAAATTCACGAATTCCCTGACAACTAACAACCAAGAACCTAACAACCGGCATCCTGTGGGACCCCACTGATCCAAATTCATTCACCCGCCAGTTGACACCGCCAGGCATTTTCTTTATGTTTTCGGGTCTTTCCACGGCGGGATAGCTCAGTGGTAGAGCAGCGGACTCATAAGCCGTTGGTCGTGGGTTCAACTCCCACTCCCGCCACCAGCCTTCGCTCGCAGCGCAGCGAGAGCGAAGGCTGTCCGCCGGAGTCCCCGTATTCC
>JBAXRC010000401.1:0-2693 GCA_037131415.1 bacterium
CTTTTAATCCTCGTAAGTCAAGACAAGCGCCGTCTCCCCCTGATTGACATCGGGGTGGGCTCGGCTTATTTTTACCGGAGAGATGAGGAAGGTTTTACATGCCAATCTATGAATTCTACTGCCGGAAGTGCAATACGATCTACAATTTCCTGTCCCGCTCCATTCAGCCCGACAAGCGTCCGAACTGCCCCCAGTGCAAGCGGGTAAAACTGGACAAGCAGGTCTCCCTTTTCGCCCACACTGGAAACGCCAAGGAGGATGCAGCGGGCGGCGCACCGGACCTGCCCATCGATGAATCCAAGATGGAACGGGCCATGGATGCCCTCGCACGGGAAGCCGACAGCCTCACCGAGGAGGATCCCCGCCAGGCCGCCACCCTGATGCGCAAGTTCTCCAGCATGACCGGCATGGAACTCGGAACCGGCATGCAGGAGGCGCTAAAACGCCTGGAAGCAGGCGAAGACCCCGACACCATCGAAGCGGCTCTCGGTGATCGCCTGGAAAAGGAGGATCCTTTTATCCTGCCGGATAACGCCAGGAAAGGCCGCAGCCGAAATGCTGCCCGCCCCGCCCCACGCCGCGACGCCACACTTCACGAAATGTGATTTCTCATCTTGTAACTCCATCGCCCGGCTAATCGCACGGGAACCATCAGGGCATTCTGGACATTTGAGTACATGTCGGCGGCGATATACTGAATCGCCTGCCGGGCTGTGAAGGCGCGGGGATCATCGATTCCTCTCAGGCTCATCAGGGCGAATATCCGGAAAAACATGGACATCAGGAACAGCAGGCAATGGTAGGTCATCGGAAGTCCCAGGAACTCGCCATGCCAGTCCTTCATCCCTTTCGCCAGGAGTCCACCGAACAGAC
The DNA here is from genome assembly GCA_037131415.1 of bacterium. Lineage (GTDB taxonomy): Bacteria > Verrucomicrobiota > Kiritimatiellia > CAIKKV01 > CAITUY01 > JAABPW01. The sequence goes on from JBAXRC010000401.1 coordinate 874, forward strand.
CGCTCGCCGTCCCGGCCGCCGCCACCACCACACTGTTCAGCGCCACATACGCGGTGTTGCGCTCACCGCCCCGGTGCTGCCGCACTAGCCCCAACATGATGTTGTAGGAAGCCAGCTCTACTCCCGGCCAGGCAAAGGCCGCCAGCAAAACCCCCAGATAGGCCGGCATGATGCTGCCCTGCCGGATGACAATCCAGATAACCCCGCCATGGATCACGCAGGCCGTGGCAATCATCGCCACCGGCTTACGGCCGATCCGGTCAATCAGCCGGCCCCAGAACGGCACGGCAAACAAGGCCACTGCCCCGGGAATGGTGAGTAGCAGCAAATTGGCCTGCATGTTTGACATCCCCGCCACGTCAAACATGTACAGCCATGAAAACTGCCCCACATACCCGATTGAAAAAGTCAGCAGGGCCGTGAACCCGAGATAGAAGCGGAAAGACCGGTTCCGGAGCGGTTCCACAAACAACTCCTTCATCCCGTAATGCCGGTTCGTCGCATGCCCGCCCTGATCAGGAATGCGGATAAACGCCAGAATGTCCACCAGCCCGCAAACAGCGGCAGCAGCCAGTAGCAAGCTCAGCACCCGGCTCAACGCCAACCCGCTGACCCCTTCCGCCCAGTCGAGCACTACGCCCACCGTGATCGTCAGGATCAGGCTGACAATCTGACCCGCCTGGGTCCGACGCGAGAGGTAGCGGCCCCGGATCCGGGATGGCACGATATCCGACAGCCATGAGTACCAAGCGGGCGCTGTCGTGTGGTTGGCCACCGCCGAGACCAGCATCAGGGTGATAAGTCCGGTCGGGCGCTGCCCGTCAGGAAAGATCCAGGGAATCAGGGCAATCACCAGCCATAGGAATCGATGGACCAGATTCGCAGACAGGAAGATCCATTTCCGGTGCCCGTACCGCTCCACCAGGAATGACGCCGGAAGCTGAATGAACGCCGCAAAGAACGGGATGGCAGCAAGCAGGCCGAATCCGAACTCGGTGACATGCAGTGATTTTGCGTACCGGGTCAGCGTCGCCCCGGTTGTAATCGACTGCCACGACGCTCCGAAAATCCAGGCAATCAGGATCTGCCGAAGCACCATGCGCCGCCCTGGCTCCTCCTTCATGTCGTCTTGTTTTTTGTATGCCTCAATCATTCTCCACCCGCCAAAAAGCTTTAAATTATGCCACCATGCCCCGCCAATGGCAACCGGGCGCATCTCCGAGTTTTGGTACTTGGTCGCATAAGCTCAAGGCGGGAGGTCGCTGTCCACCACATTGAAGAGGAAGAAGGTAAACCGCAGATGAACGCAGAAGACGCGGATAATAGGTCTTGATTAAACAAGGCTGTACCCATGCGCCGCGCCGGATAAGGCATTCTCTTCATCCGCGTTTTCCGCGTTCGTCTGCGGTTGCGCCTCTTTTACGAGGATCAATAGCCTGGCACCTTATCCTTCAGTCGGCGCACCCCTGTAGCGGAGCGGTCATCAACGCTCGAAACGTCATAAATCGTCATCCGTTCCGAATTGCTTATCAACGCCGGCAGACGAGAAGAATGCACGATTGGGAAAAGAAGGGACGGGAAAAGAAGGGACGGGAAAAGAAGGGACGGGTTGTTAGTCTGTTACTCGCGTTTAGGGAAAAGAAGAGGGAAAAGAAGGGACGGGTTGTTAGACGGGAAAAGAAGGGACGGGGAAAAGAAGGGACGGGTTGTTAGACAGTTACTCGCGTTTCGGCCCGTGGGAAAAGAAGGGACGGGTTGTTAGACAGTTACTCGCGTTTCGGCCCGTCGGTTGTTGTTCTGGAATCATATCTGCCCTATCC
>JBAXRC010000402.1:0-2685 GCA_037131415.1 bacterium
CAGGATCGATCTCCACCTTGGCCAGTTTGGCCGGGGAAAGGGAGTTGGTGACATAGGTCTTGATGTCATCGCTCCAGCGGACGATATCGATTTTTTCGCCTGAAAGTTCGCGGACGATGTTCTTGACTCGGACACCGCGCATGCCGACACAGGCGCCAACGGGATCGACCTTTGGGTCGTGTGAAATAACGGCGATTTTTGAACGATAGCCGGCTTCCCGGGCAATTCCCTTGATTTCGACCGTCTTGTCGCCGATTTCGGCAACTTCCAGTTCGAACAGGCGGCGGACAAAGTCAGGATGGCTCCGCGACAGCATGATACTGGGACCGGAGGGATTGTCCTGGACGGAGAGCACAATGGCGCGGATCTGGTCCCCGATCTGGTAGATTTCGGTTGAAATACGCTCCTTGGCGCCCAGGATGGCTTCCGCCCGGCCCAGATCGACGACGATATCGCTGCGTTCGAAACGACGGATGGTGCCGCTGATGATGTCGTTGACGCGGTCCCGGTACTCTTCGTAGACGATATTCCGCTCCGCCTGCCGGATTTTCTGGAGAATGGCCTGCTTGGCGGTCTGGGCGGCGATCCGGCCGAAATTCTGAGGGGTAACCTCAACTTCAATGGTGTCGTTCAGCATGACGTCCGGCTTGATTCGGCGGGCGTCGGTCATGCTGATTTCATCATGGCGATTAAGCACTTTTTCGACCACGGTGACCGAGGCGAAGGCCTTGATATCACAGGTCTTACGATCCATATGGATCCGAACGCTTTTGGCGGGTCCAACACTCTTGCGGGACGCCGACAGGAGTGCGCTTTCAACCGTTTGAAACAGGGTTTCACGGTCGATTCCACGCTCTTTTTCAAGAAAACTCAATATTGCCGACAATTCGCCATTCATAATGCACCTCAGCCCAAGCTGTTATGGGGTTCCGCCTATACATAAAAGAGTGGGATAGACCCACTCTTTGCAAAAAGCCCCAATTCATCAAGACTGACGACTATAGGGGTGGGGGGTATGGTGGTCAAGCGTTTTTACAAACAAGTTGGCAATTCGGTCTTCATAGGGTATGGTTCGGCCGTTTGTCACGACGCGCCTGTAGCCTAATGGACAAGGCATCTGACTTCGGATCAGAAGATTACAGGTTCGACTCCTGTCAGGCGCGCCATTCCGAGCTCTGAGGTGGCCCGTTTACCGTCGCGCCCATATGTTTTCTTCCAGCTGGTCGGCTGGAATTACCAGTTCCGCAATGGTTTTTCCAAGTTTATTTGTTGTCAATGTGAATCGCGCATCCAATAAGTTGGCTCGCATCATAATTTGTTTCAGGCCCATGCCCTCTACCTGAGCAGAGGAGGGGGGAGGGGGGGCTCCATCGTTTGATACTGACACGATGATTTGCCGCCCTTCCAGTACCAGGTCGATCCAGATGTGACGGGCCCTGCCGTGGCGGATGGCGTTCACGACTGCCTCCCGGATCACGCGGTAGATGTGCCCGGAATCCTCCTTGGTAAATGTCAAAAGGGCGGCATCACAGTTAAGTTCAAGCAGGGTACCCGGGAGGGCATTGAATCGACTGACGAACAGGGTCAGCGCATCCGGCAGGGACTGCGAATCTAATTCATGTAATGTCAGATCATAGGAGATGCCGCGTGCAACTTGAAGGGTATGCGATATCTGTTTAGTCAGAAGGGGCGACTGCTGCGTGCCGAGGTTCTCGGCCATCCGGAGCAAGCCAACCAATTCCTGGCAAAGACTGTCGTGGATTTCCTGCCCAACGCGGCGCATCTCGTCTTCGGTTGCGCTCAGTGCTGACCTGACGGCCTCCCGTAGTTCTGTCTCCCGGCCGGCGATCACGGCGCTGAGATTCTGATTAGCCAGACGCAACTCGTCCTGGGCCTGTCTTGCCCTGGCAATGTCCTCCGTCAGGGTAATCAAGCGCCGCCCCAGCAATGCTCTGGTCAGCGCCTGACGGCAGCTCCACGCCAGTGCTGTGAGTATGAGGATGCCAACGGAAATGGATATGATCAGATACAGATTCATAAAGAAGTCCAAATTTACACCAACAAGGCTCGCAGTTCATTACAAAACTCATGCCGAGGTTTTAACTGAGGTTTTAACCACGTGTTGCTGCTTACGCGGTTACTGTTGAGGCCGTGCCTTATTACGAAGTCTTAAGGCTCGGGACTGGGGGATTCATTAGCGGGCGCTTGTATGCGGGCCAGCAGTTCCGGGGTTGTCCGGACTCCACATTTCTCCATGAGCCGGGCTTTGTAGGTGCCGATGGTTTTCTGGCTGACGCCCATGCACTCGGCAATATCCCGGCTGCTCTTCCCCTGGCGTAATAATTCAAACACCTGGAGTTCCCGGTTACTTAATTGATCGAGTTCGGAGGCGGAGTATGACTTTCCGCTCCTCTGCGTGGCGGTCTGGATCAGGCGTGAAGCCATGGTGTTGCTGACGGCGATGTGCCCGTCCAGGATTTTTCGAATGGACTCCAGTACCTTAACGACGGGCGCATCTTTCATCAGATATCCCTTTGCGCCTGATTGCAGGAGGCGGGGAGCGTACACCTCCTCGTCACATACCGACACCACGAGAACCGGTGTTTGAATGCCCTCGGCCTCCAAATGCCGCAACAGGTCCCAGCCGTTGCCGTCTGTCAAGTTGAGATCCAGCAAGACAATATC
>JBAXRC010000403.1:0-2681 GCA_037131415.1 bacterium
GTTGCCGTCAGCCGGTTGGGTGCCTTGCACCTGAATCCCGATCCTGGATTCCGGGTGTATCCGGGCGATCGACTGGCTCTTCTCGGGGATGCTGACAGCTTGGACCATGCGGTGGAATACTTGACCGACCGGCAATTTTCGCCGGAGCCGGAAGCTAATGCGCTGCTTGCGGTCGAAGAGCTTGAAATTGAGACCGGATCCGGTCTTGACGGGGTGAGCTTGAAAGGGGCGCGGTTGCGCAACGAATATGGGGTCACCGCAATTTCCCTTTGTCGGGCAGGTGTCTGGAGCACGACGCCAGACCCGGAAGTCAATCTGAAGGCCGGCGATCGCCTTCTCATCTTGGGAAGCCGTGAGGCTGTAAGTCGATTAAGGAATCGCATGAACAACCAATAGATTACTGGTTGTTCAAGGGGTTTTGGACGGCCGCAGGATATGTTCCAGAACCTCATTCAAGGTCGAGGCCATCGGGCAACCGAGCGGGTTTAGTTTTGCCTGGGACTGATGGCCGCCGGTCATGAGAAGGCAGGGGATGCCCATGGCCTGGGCGACTTCGTGGTCGTGGGTGGTGTCGCCAACCAGAAGCGTGTCCGGGCGGCTCAGGCCCGTGTTGCTCAGGAAAGCATGGCCCAGATCCACCTTGGAGGCGGCATGGAGGTTGGTGAGGCCGTAGATGTGCTCGAAGTAATCGAGGATGTCCCGTTCGGTCATCATGCGCCTCAATAGACCGAGTTCGCAGGCGGAAAGTACGGATACCCCGATTCCGTTTGCCTTCAAGGTGTCCAGGGCTGTTCTGGTCCCGTCCCGCAGGGGGGAAGAGGGCGAGGTTTGCGCATAGGCCGCATGATATTCGACCGCCACGGCATCCCAGTTGTCCCTGGTGAAGTCGAATCCGAGTTTCAGGTAGTAGTTCCGGACGGGAAAGTCGAAGATGTCCAGGTACTGCTGAACAGAAACGGCAGGCAGCCCGCGCCGGGCCAGCAGGATGTTGATGGCGTCCACGCAGGCTTGCAGGTCGTTCAGTAACGTTCCGTTCCAGTCCCAGATGATGTGTTTGTAAGCGGCCATAAAATCAAGATAATACCACAGAATGAAGGTGGGGTTTAGGATAAAGTTTCAGACCATTGGGATTAATTCTGTTTTACTTGCAATAACAGGGGTACTATTCTCGTTGTTAGGTGTAATGAGCATGCGATTCGGAAAACAATCGAGGCGTGGACAGGTCCTTCGATGCAACTCAGGGCAAGCCATGGTTGAATTTGTGGTTGTCATGGGGACCTTGCTGGCGACGCTGGCGATTCTGATGCTTTTTCTGGGTACTTTTCGTGAATACGGGACGAGGGTGTTGAATCTGGTCGGGTCTGAATATCCATAGGAGATAAATATGAAGCGGAACAGCAAGAGCGGGCAGGGAATGGTTGAATATATCATCATCGTGGCCATTATCGCCTTGGCGGCGATCGCGATTTTCGGCGTCTTTGGTGACACGATCCGGGCCAAGATGAGCGGCGGCGTGACGGAGCTTGGCGGCGACAGCTCCGCGGCTTCAGCGGCCACGGCGACCAAATCCCAGCAGTACCTGAAGGATTTGAAATAAGCCTGACCGCGATGGCCAGTCTTAAACCAGGCGGATCGTCCCGCTCCGGGCAGGCTTTGATAGAGTCCTGTCTGGTGGTGGCCTTGATATGCCTCGTTTTCTTCGGGGTGTTTCAGCTATCCCAGTTGTTTGCCTCCCAGGAAGTGCTTGATTATGCCGCGGGGCGCGGGGCGCGGGCCCGCACGGTGGGATTCAACGACTTCATGGTTAAAAAAACTATCCGCGTTGGCGCGATTCCCAATGCTGGGAGGTTAATCAATCCCGGCTATGTGGGTGGCCCGTCTGCAGCGTACGCTTTGGAATCGGCTCGAATTCCTCTTTATCTCGGGGCGGAAGACAGTGGGCGACTACGGCCCATTCTTGATTACGATGCTTGGGATACAATTACCAATGCGCCCTCATATTCCATGGGGGACGGTACGCTTCGCCAGGGGGTTCAGCAGAACGTGCCTCTGAGGTTTCCTTTCCACCGCGCTTTTTATAATGCCGATTCGGTTCCCCTTGAGGGCGAAATCATCCTGGATGAACATTACACGCTCTACATGGAGGATGCCGGGTGGTGAGTGGAACTCATGCCATGAGACGCGGATCACGAATGGTCGTGTTGCTGCCGGCTCTGTTCGGAGTCGGTCTTTCCGCCTTGGTTTTGCAGGCGCGGGTTTATCAAACCAGTGGCGCCATGGGGGGCGATCTATTTAATCCCTCCTCACTCGGGAAACAGGTCTATCGGACGGCCATGACCATCAACGGTGGACGCGCTGACGTGAGCGTGGTGGACTGTGCCGGGGGAGAGGCCTCGATCCGGACGGTATGTGGTGACATGCCTGCAGGGTCGGCCCGTTATGTGGCCGGGGAATCCCTCGGGCTTGGGAAGGCAGTCCGGGACGGCCAGGTGGTACGGCTGGTGACGCTTTCGCCGGGATTGGGGTCCAGGACTCTGCTGGTGACTGTGGCTCAATCGGACTCTGCCGTCCGGGCTTCCGCCGTTCCGCCCCTGCGTCATCAGCTTGAGGACGTTCCCGTGCCACCGGATGCAACGGTCCTGAGCTACATGAAAAACGACGATACGCGCACGGCCATGGAA